>NZ_FODY01000023.1 GCF_900110485.1 Propionispora vibrioides
GTGAAGACATTCGCAAGAATCTCACCTTCTGAATGGAGGATAAAGCAGTCGTGCTTGTCCTTCGCCACATCAATTCCAACGCAAACCATAATGATACCTCCGGTGTATGATGATTTGACGCTGTTTAGGCCCACAGCTCCCTCTGCTCTTGTAACCTCGTTCTAAATAAACCGTCAGGCGGTATCTAACTGATTAACAATTCTGCAAAGGGCTGTGGTTGGAGCCTTTCTGCAACCATCATGTGGTAGGAGAAATAAACCAATCCACAGCATCCTAAACATTGTAGCACATAGCCCTTGGAGAGGGGCTCTAATCACTACTACTTTATAATACGAGGAGAGTTAACATAATTATGTTTTTAAACCAAAACCAATATTACCAAAATTATGACATTGGCGACTGGACGTACGGAACTCCCGATATTTTTTCCTGGGGCGAAGGAGCCAGATTAAAAATAGGTAAATTTTGCTCTATTGCCGACGGGGTGGAAATCATGTTAGGCGGCGAACACCGCTCCGACTGGCTCACTACCTATCCATTTAATGTCCTTTTTGAAAAAGCCCAGGGGTTTACCGGCCATCCAAAATCAAAAGGCGATGTCGTCATCGGCAACGATGTCTGGATTGGCCGAAAGGTCCTCATCCTTTCGGGCGTTACTATTGGCGACGGAGCTGTCATTGGCGCCCATAGCGTTGTGACAAAACATGTCTCACCCTATTCGATTGTCGCGGGTAATCCCGCTAAATTTTACAGACTACGGTTTGATGAACAAGCAATCAAAGATCTCTTGCGAATAGCCTGGTGGCACTGGCCCCTTGAAAAAATCGAGGAAGCCTGGCCTTTATTATTGTCAGGAAACGTAACTGATTTTATACAAACCTACGGCTGACGTTTCCTCTCGTATCACTGTCTTAACCTGGCATTTATACTGCGAACCGCTCTAAACGTCTGTCTTCAAATAAGTATCAACAAATACCCGGCGATAATCGTGATATCCATTGGTCAAACCGGTTATACCACAGTCATGAATACACCATGGCTGCTGTTGTCTGGGAATGACCACTTTATAGCCTGCTTTGATAAATTCCATACTTTGCGAAGTATCATAAAAATGCCAGCCGTTAAAAAGGTCTTCCCGCCAGGGCAAGTCATACTGGGTAATCATGAGCAAACCATCGATACACTGAACTTCCTGGTATTCCCCCTCTACGTCCTGAAAAGCAACCAGACCCATATATCCTTTGTGACTGTCAAATACTTTGCCATAGTTACAATTTGCTTCCCACCAGATTCCATTAGCCGGGACCTGCGCACTTCCGGCTACCCCGATCATGCCGATTTCAGGATTTTCAAAGATCTGCAGAATATCCCGAATAAGATTTTTATTAATAATAAATACATCCTGATGCAAGTATACCTTATACTTGGCATCGGACTTACAAATCGCCTGGTTATAAGCACTGGCCATGGAAACACTGTCTTTTATGGACAATATCTCAACCTCATAGCCTTCAGGAATTTCCAGATCCCTAATGTGAGAAAGACAAAATCGGTAAAAATTATCATCGTTCTCACAGGTAACAAAACAGATCTTATTCCTGTTTAAACCTTCTGCCGGACGAATTGGGGGCAACACAGCGGCAGGTTTACAAGCTTTGACGATATACTGATAGGCCCGGCACTCTTCCATGAGCCGGTTATTGCCGGAAATACCGGTTAATGCCAAAATAAATTGCTGATCCGCTGCCGTTTCATATATGAAATTAGGACAGCAGGCATTCACTTTATAGCCGGTATTTTGAAACATTTTGTCAATCTCATATAATGTGAAAAAGCGCAGATGCGTTTTATCCAGGATACCGGCCTCTTCGTACGTCCAATAGCCCTGCAGCAGATTGCGCAGTACACTAAAATGCATGATATTGGGGATACTTGCCAGTATCTGGCCGCCCGGCTTAATATAAGCTTTAATGTTTTCCAATGCCTGCCAGGGGTTTCCCAAATGCTCTAACACGTCCGCCAAAATAACATAATCAAAATATTCCTCAGGATACGGTAATATTGTATTCTCAATATCAGCAGCTATCACCTCGGCGAATAACTTGGCACTTAACGCAGCCTTTTCATTGAGCTCAATTCCATATAATTTTGCCTTCGGATAGCCGTCTTTAATCTTCATAAGTGTGGCGCCACAAGCACAGCCAATCTCCAAAACGGTAAGGGACTGGGTTTTAGGGTTTTCAATCAGATTGACGATATCCTGTCTGATTGTTGCCGAATATACCGGATTAAAGCCCCATTTAGCAGCAAACTTGCTTAGCATATCGCGGTAGTCAACCGGCCCGGCCGGCGGCGCACCATTATGGTGCACAAAGGTATCCCGGCACAGCATCAGCTTATGGCCGCTCGTTCTGATCCGGAAGCTATAATCATCGTCAGCTAGATAGCCGGAACTGAATATTTCGTCAAAGGGTCCAACCGAATCGATGACGGCTTTTTTGATCATCAGGCAAAATCCGGCAAGTTTAATCCGTTCTTCCCAGCAACTCGGGTTAGACAAGTTATATTTTTGTGCATAGCTATGCATTTCATCGATGCTCTGATAGCTGACCGGTACTGCCTGCGCATAGCCCCCATAATTGGTAACAGGAGCTACTGCGCCGATATATGGCTCACTATACAGGCAAGCGGTAAGATTATCCAGCCAGTGCTGCGTTACGATTACATCACTCTCCAGCAGAACGATGGTTTCCCCTGCGGCCTTGGCAATTGCCTGGTTGCACCCATCAGTATAGCCCCTGCCTGTTTCATTGGTTATTATTTTTAAATCCGGCTGCTGACTAAGCCATTCCGCGGTTCCATCAGTCGAATGATCATCCACAACAATGAGTTCATAGCTTTCCTGCTCGGTATAATTTCGAATACTCACGATAGTTTGTGCCAGATATTGCAGTTGGTTGCAAGCCCAAATAATAATACTTGTTTTCATATATACCTCTCTTGTTTTCATCTTCTCCTACCCGCCTATGCTACTTTTTATTTTGCTCCAATTAGCCAAAGCGGGAATGAACCAAGCCGGACCGGTGCTGAAAATAAGACCAAATAATATCCTGCTTATCCGCAGTTACCGTTTCAGTTGGAACAAGCTCGGCCGGAGTATGCTTCGCGGGAAGCAACGAATACAATGCTTCCAGATGAGCGTTCCAGCCATGGCAGCAATGGTGCCGTACGGAATTTTGCAAACGGCGGCTTACCGTGAAACGGTATTCCTCGTCAGTAAGCAAAGTGTCTAAACCGGCCAAAAGTTCTTCCTCCGTATTTACATGTGTTTTAACACCGTCCGGTGCCAAAATGCTGTCAAACTGCTCCGCAATGCAGTTGGCAAGCCCGATAACCGGGATTCCTCTGGCGCCGGCCGTCAGCGCTTCCTCCGGCGCACCTAGCGGTACGGAATCCAAATAAATATCGGCGGCATTATAATAAAGGGCTGCATCAGCTGGGATACCGGCACAGCGGATGCACTGATTGCTTTCTTCCCGCAGCCGTTTCCACTCTTCCGACTCAGGCATACCGATAACCAGCAGAATAATTTCCGGTTGCCTGTCATGAATTTTCCTCAATAGTTTCATAAAGTCATATTCACCGCAAACAGTCGTGCGATAAGGCTGAGTTACCGTCAGGCAAATCAACTGACTGTCAGTAAACCCCAGCTCCCTTTTAGCCGCCAGCTTATCGCCGAGCTCCGGCAGCTCTTCCAACGGGAGCGGCAGCATACAGGAACGGGAAAAAACTCTCCTGTTTTGGCTGATCAACTGCCCTGAAGTCCAATGTTCGGCAACCAGATCGGCAGTACTCATGCCAAGTGTAAAACCCTGATCGGCATGGTTGACAAAAATTACCGGCACCTTGCCTGCCGTACCGAACGCAACAGCGGGCAGCGGATCATGAGGATGAATATGCAGGACAACCAGGTCGGCCCACATAGCAGCCAGGTCGCGCAGCAAAAGGGCTCTCTGACACAGGGATGCATTCATCTTGTCCAATGCCACGTACCAGCCGCCGGAACGCTGCGTCGCTGCGGCCAGCGCGGGAGGATTGGTATCACTGTTTAAAGTGACCAGCACCGAATGCACCGAACCGGCATCCGCCGCCATCCACCGCTCCAGCACCTTCGTATGTCCCACTGCGGCATAACCCTGGCTCAGAATATGCAGCACCTGGCGCTTGCCGGCAGTTCGCTGCTGCAGCAGCGTCAAAGGAGTGGCCGGCCGCAACTGACTGTTGCCGGCAATTTTTCGCAAAACAGTTTCCAGCCTGGAGGAAACAAACAGTCCCGGATGGCAGTGATGGGCGTAATCGGCGGCTTGCATAACCAGGGTCAGCGCTTTTTCATAATTACCGGTCAGCAGGGAAAACTCCGCCTGACTGACCAGACAGGAAAACTTCCGGTACGCCGCCTGGATCACCTGCCGGAAATGGTTCACATCATGCTGATAAGCAAGCCATTTTTTTAAAACCGGATCCGCTACCGCCTGCGATGAAGGCCGGCTATGGGGATCATAACCCCACTTTTCGATAAATTTCTGTTTGTTGGTTTGCAGCAGCATGGTAAACTTTATCGACGGCTCTTTAAACGACACACTGCCAAAATGGTGAATAAAGACGTCCCGGCACAAAATCATCCGGTAACCTGCCTGCCGGATGCGCACACTATAATCGTCGTCCTCAAAATTTCCCGGTGAGAATATTTCATCCAGCAGCCCGACCGCCGCCACAACCTCCGCTTTGACAAGCAGGCAATAGCCGACCAGTCGCTCCCGTTCTTCCCACAGCGACGGATCGGAATGATTCATCTGCCTGGCGAAGGCCATTAATTCTTCTATGCAGTTGTACTCGCAGGGAACATTCTGGAAATTGGAGCAGGAATTGGTCACAGCCCCTACAGCGCCAATATCGGCGGCACTAAATAAACAGGCCGACAAGTTACTTAGCCAGTCGGGTGTCACAATCGTGTCATTATTTAGCAGTAAAATATGATTACCTTCCGCCGCCCGGATGCCTTGATTGCAAGCCGCCGGAAATCCCGCATTTTCCTGGTTGCAAATAACGCGCAGATCCGGCTGATCCCGTAACCAGTCCACCGTACCGTCGGTAGAACCATTGTCAACGACAATCAGTTCATAAGTATTCACCGCAGTGTGCTGCCGGATACTGTCGATGCAAAGCTTGGTATAATCCAGTTTATTAAACGTTACGATAATCATGCTGATCATACGCATTCCTCTTTCCCTGCCGCCCATTTTCGGGCATATTGTTATAGCACCATGCTGTATCATATGCCGGATACCGGTTTTAGTAACCACCGGCTTAATAATATGGCTGTCAAAAAAAGACCTGGCAGCCAGTACTCTTCAGTAGCACTGGCTGCCAGGTCTTTCTTCAACCGTCCGTTTCTCAGCGGATGGTAATGGTTCTATTGTTGTCCGTTGCCGGCTCACGCTTCGGCAGCGTTACGGTCAGCACACCGTCTTTAAATTCGGCATCAATGGCCTCATCCCGGACGTTTTTAATATAAAAACTCCGGCTGTACTCTCCCTGGTGCCGCTCACGGCGTAAGTAATTTTCTTCCTGATCCGTCATTTCTTCCTGCCGTTTGGCGGAAATGGTCAGGTAATCGTTGGCAAACTGAATAGTAATATCTTCTCTTTTCATTCCCGGTAAGTCGGCACTGATAAGATAGGCATCCCGATTTTCCCGAAGGTCTACCCGGAAGCTGTTGCCTGCCGCCATAAAAGGAGCAAAGAAATCTTCCCGGAAGAATTGATCAAATAGGTGATTAAAAAAATCCTCCCTTGGTGCCATCTCATTCTTTCGGTTGAAAGGAACCAGATTAAACATACTTACTCACTCCTTCCGCTATTTTAAGAAACCGTTTATCGGCTTGTCTTTATTATAGCAAAAAGGCGATAAAGGTCAAAAGATCAAAAAGTCAAATTCACTTTTATAATATCGCAAGCTGCAGCATTACATAGAAATAGGTTTGTGGCACACAAAATTCAAATGATTTTCTCTCAATTTCTTACTTTTTTGCCGGCGGCTTTCCGCAACAGACTTTCAATTTACGAATTGTGCTTTCTCCTGCGCGGATGCAGCGCCCGATTAAATAACGGCATGCAGACAAAGCTTAGCAGGAGAATAAAGATACCCAGCATGAACAGAACAATCTTTGCATTTTGCACATACGTCCCCCCCTCTTTAAATTACTCCACATTCTATCAGCCTTGTTTTTGAATTTTCTTGTTTTTTACAACAAAATTTAAGGTAATCACCAATAAATTTGCAATTTTTTAAATCAAAAACAGGTTTTATTGCGTGTTTTTGATTTAAGAAAATCGCCGCGACCCTCGATATAATATATGGGGGCGTGTCGGCAATCAGCAGCTTGCATTGTTGTTGCAAACACGTATGTTAGAACAATTCATAGGAACAAGCACTTCCCGGTTTTATTCCATGGAAGGAAATAACAACCGGAGAGTTGACAGACAAGTATCCAGGGAGGGAAATAACTAATTATGAATCATTTTGGCCACTCCTTAAAGACTTTACGTAGCGAAAAAAAGATCAGCCAACGCAAACTGGCTGAACTGGTTGGTATTAATTACACCTACATCAGTAAAATTGAAAATGGAGCACAGGAACCGCCATCGGAAGATACAATTATTAAAATTGCCCGGGTTTTAGGCGAAGACGCTGATGAAATGCTGATCCAGGCTAATAAAATCCCCAGTTATTTTCAAAAAATGATTACCGAAAACAAAGAAGTGTCTTCATTTTTGCGCAAAGCCGCCACTCTCTCGCCACAGCAATGGGACAGCATTCATCGCATATTGGATGAAAGTCTATAAAAATTTAAACACCCTGGCAATTTTTTAAGGAAATTACAATATAACCGTGATATACTCGCTAATAATCAACCAGGCAGACAGTAAACTATCTGCCTTTCTTTTCGGCTCTATTGTTGAGTTGATTATCAACACATTTTTATATTTATGTCCGGTGAGAAAGGAGCAACTATGAATACTATGATTTATCCGGCCGAGTTACTTTCCAACCAGCAATTTTCCCATACTTTGCAGGATATATGGCCAACCGCCGCCGATGGAGATCTGTGGCTGTCGGACGATGGAACGGCCGATTTGCTGCAGACCTGCCAATTGCAGGATTACCAAATCTGTCTTGCCAAAAAATCGGTTCATTACCAAAATACCCTTATTTCGCTGGCACCGCAGGAATATGAATTAATTTGTCTGCTGGCAATGAACCGGGGCAGGGTATTTTCACGGGATCAATTGATCAGACATCTTTGGGGCAGCAATTATTATGGTTCAAAACGCACCGTGGACAACCTGATCTGGCGAATCCGCACCAAATTGCCGGCTTTACGGCTTGAAACAGTATATGGCTATGGCTACAGGGTTAGCTGAAAGATACCCGGTATGATCGGCGGATCATACCGGGTATTTTCTTCCTTATCTGTTTTATTTTACATACTTTTTCGGAAGTTATTCGTAAATCACTAGTTATAATGTACATGCTACCATAATTCTACATTTTGTTTAAAAATTCCCTTAAACCTGACAAACAATTTCGCGAATGGTGTGACAACGATGAAGCTGCTCTTTATTCTCTATGTTATATTCGAAGTTCTTTTTCATACGGAAGTCTGTCTTGCCTATCCCGAGACGCCCTCCGCCGTCCGTGCGGAGACCAAAACCGAATGGATTTACCTGCCACCTGTTGATCAGGAGACGCCTGCCGTTTTCTCGCAGATACTTCTCACCCGCTACAACTCCTTACCACCCCGTCAGGTTTTAGCAAAACCATTAAACCGTTTTCTCCTGATCATTTCCAAAGACCCCTTTAAAATAGAACTACTGTTTTAATCCTGTTATATTAAAATTCAAGCAGAGGTGTCCTATGGGCTATACAATTTACTTAATCGGAAAAAAACCTGATTTAAACCGCATCCTGACTACGTACTTGCAGGCCTATGGCTGGGCTGTCAAAACATTTCAGGACTATGCCAATGCCTTGCAGCATGTTGCCGACGGCCCTGATCTATGGATTACGGATATGCCACCCTCACCGCCGGAAACAGCCGACAGCCTCGTCCGGAAATTAAAATCTCATAACAACGCGATACCGGTCATTTTTGTCTTTGACCTGAAAGTAACGCTGGAAAAGCTGTTTGAACTCAATACGGAATGCGATGATTATGTGGTCAAACCCTTCTCGCCGCTGGAGCTAATTATGCGAACCCAAAAACTGCTGCAAAGACATAAAACCGAAAAAGCACCGGATCGCCCCAAAAGCATCCAGGCCGGCGAATATGAGATTCATATTCTGGAGAGACAGGTGACCCGCCAGGGAAAATCCATCACCTTAACCACCAAAGAATTTGATCTTTTATATCTGCTGGCCGCCAATCCCCGCCGGACTTTCTCCAAAGAACAATTAATCCAGGGTATCTGGGCCGACCATTATTGTGTTTCCGATCGGGCCATCTATGACTTAATCAGCCGTGTGCGGGCCAAATTAAAGGCGCTTAAAATAAAAACCATCTACGGTTACGGCTATCGAATTCAATGAAAGGAGATGCATCCTGTGTTCAGGAAACTTGCATTCATTTTATTTTTTCTGCTGACTTGTCAGGCAGCCGTTCTTCCCGTTTGTTCCGCCGCGATCAATACGGCTAAACTCTCTCAGGAGGCGGCCTGGATCAGCCTTGATCTTCCGTTAGAACAGCGTAAGCAGATCGATGCCATTATTGCCGATACGCTAAAAGAAGCCTCATTAAACGGTTCGCCTACTGTTAAAACTCTGGATTTTTCTCAAATGTATGCGCTTTCCAGTTATCTGAACGAAGTCAGTGATATCCGGGAAACCATCAGCGACCGGATTATGCAGGTCCTGACACCGCAGCAGCGGCGCCAAATGCAGGCCCAACTGGATAAAAAGAAAAGCTACAACGATCAGACCACCGCTCTCTTAATGACCCTGAATCTTACCGACAAGCAGCAGCTACTCATCATTAATTCCCTGCTGCAGTGTCAGCGGCAGGCACTGGCTATCGTAGCCAATCAGAAACTTTCCTGGGAGGACAGGAGAAAAAAACTGGAAAAATCCAATCCGCTCCGCCTGGTCAGCCGTATATTAACGAAAGCACAGCTCACCGATATGACCATCTGGTCTAAAATGTAGCAAGCTTTCTCTACACTATATAAATTTTAGAAACGATGAGGTGGTGCCATGTTTCAAGATTACGCTTCACAGCAAACGCAAAAAATCCATCCGACGGCGGTGGTTTCCCCGGGGGCCATTCTGGAAGATCAGGTCGCCATCGGCCCCTATGCCGTTATCGGCGACCATGTCACACTTGGCCAGGGCACTATCGTCGGCGCCCACGCCGTCATTGACGGTTGGACTGTCATCGGTAAAGACTGTGTCATTTGCTCAGGAGCAGCCATTGGCGGCCAACCCCAGGACATAAAGTTCGCCGGTGAAAAAAGCTATGTAATAATCGGCGATCACACCCAAATACACGAATTCGCGACAGTCAACCGGGCAACCGGCGAAAAGCAGGAAACACGCATCGGCAATCATTGCCTGCTCCTGGCTTATAGCCATGTTGCCCATAACTGCAGCCTCGGCAATCATGTCATCTTATCCAATGCCGTACATTTAGCCGGCCATGTTGAACTGGCTGACAGGGTAACCATCGGCGGCCTGTCGGGGGTGCACCAATTCGTAAAAATCGGCCGCAATGCCATGATTGGCGGAGCCTCCAAAGTAGTGCAGGACATCCCTCCCTTTATCACGGTTGACGGCAATCCCGCCCAGCCGGCAGGACTTAATACTGTAGGAATAATTCGTGCCGGCATCAGCGAGGAAACGCGCCGGACATTAAAAAGAGCCTACAAAATCCTCTACCTGTCCGGTCTGCGCCTTCCTGAGGCCATCGCTACTATGGAAAACCTGCTGTCCCCCTCCCCGGAACTCACCGCTCTTATCCATTTTTTGCGTCATACCGAACGGGGAATTTGCCGGGGCTCCGTTCAGCAGCGACAAAAACGCATCGCCAGTTCATCGATTGGCTAAATACAATAACTATGGAGGTTCCTATGAAAGCAAACAAGCTATTCTTTGGATTTCTATTCACCTGTCTCACGCTTCCCGCAGCGGCGGTCCTGGCCGCACCGGTACCGGTCACCGATGATTTGAATGAGCTCAATTCAGCCTATGGCGTTATGCTGGGCACAAACAGCAACCGCTACTATATAGAAAACAGGGTGTCCGATACGTTGATTCTGGGCCTGCAGTCCACTTCCTGGCAAAAGGGGACTTCAACCACCGACCTGTTCGGACAGATTCAGGGGCTCGACGGGACCGATGTCCTCATCGGTATCCGGAATTTCGATTCCAAGACCAAGGGCTTTATTGGCATGACCAAAACAATGCCTACTTCCTTGGACTGGAACACTTATGTGACCGCCGTTGTAGGCAAAGAATTTCAGGAAGTCGAAGCCGGTGCCATTTACACGGTAACCCAGGATACCGACATAAATCTCAGCTATAATTTGTACCGATATCACGGCAACCATAGCAGCGTGAATATCGGCCTTACCTATAAAGCCTGGTAACCATAATGCAAAAAAAAAGCGGTTGTCACAGTCAACAGACTATGACAACCGTTTGTTGTTATAAGGCAACCGTTCTGGACGATCCCTTCATATCCCGGAAAGTCGCTTCGCCTTCGGCAACATAAAAAAGTTCAAAAACCGTATCATCCACACTATACATTTTCTTTAGTGTGGGCATAGCCTCCAAAGCCGCCTGCTTGGTTTGGGGCGTGGTGTCGAATACGGCCTTGCCACTGAGTCGCAGCCATTCGCCACTCTGCGAAGTTGTGCTGATCTCAAACAGGGGATTGTCCTTTAGCTGCCGGTATACAGGCTTTTGATTATTGGTGCCAAAATAGAGCTTTCCCTCAAATACCATGGCAAAACCGAAAGGACGCACCTTCGGAACATTTCCCTCCACTGTGGCCAGATAAAACACACGATTGTCCAATAAAAACGCTAAAACCTCATCCATGCCTTACACCCTCTTTTTTATAATTTTTTAACCGCCTTGCCTGTTTGCCGGGCTATCCCGCATTCCCGGCTATCCTGACCGTCCGCCGGCAGGACAGGTCCGGACAAAGAACTTAGGATTGTTCTCCTTCTCCTTTATTCCTTTGATCGGCTGGCTGCCGGCAGAAAATTTCATATATCCAGCTTAGTATGGGCACCGCCTCTTTTAACTATGTGCCAACCCGACTGCTTGCCCGGACAGAACAGGCGGCGGTTGCTGACGGCAAAAACCAAAGCTTGCTGTCTATCAGGCATAAATTTTTTCTGCCGGCAAGAGCTCTTGGGGGCGCTAAATACCGGCCAAGCCGCCACCTGCTGCATAGCCCTCGGAGACGGCGCAAATACTAAGAGCAGGAGGTGATCACATGGCACAGCAGGACAATAAGCAAAAACAGCAAAAGAATGCACAAAACCAGAAACAAAACAAAAATCTGCAGGACTACGACAAATACATGGACAAGCCAAACCATCCCAATACGTAAAATACACCGCTGCCCTGTTAGTGGTCTGTCTACTTTGAAAGCATAAAAGAATTTGCGGGAATTTTTTCGCAAGGCGAGGCGAAGGAAGCGCACATATCAAATATATGTAAGCTGACGACAACAAAGCATTGCGGCCAAAGGACCGTAAAATAATTATGACTTCAAAGTAGACAGACCACTAAGTTTTTCATTCACCGGCGTCTGGCAAGCGCGTTTTCTCCGATCCTAAAGCAAACAGCAGCATGCCCAGACAGACCAGAAGGCTGCCCAGTCCGTACATCGTGCCGTAGCCCCAATGTTCACCGACAATGCCTAACCCGACTGCCCCGGTAGTAATACCGATGTCCATAAAAGCCGTAAAAAAGGCAAGGGCGCTGGCCCGCTCATGCGGCAAAGTCCGGTCTACCACAAAGGCGTTCAAGGCGGGCATGAAAGCGCCGAAGCCCAGGCCGAAACAACCGCCAATAACGATAAGCAGCCGCTCACTGCTTAAAAAGGGCAAAAGACCGGTAGCCAAAGCCAAGAGTACCAAGAAAGGCAGAATGACGGCCTTCCGCCCGTAGCGGTCGGACAGCTTGCCGGCCACTACCCGGCTGACCAGCGTAAAGCAGGCATAGGTGGTAAAAAAAATGCCAAAGTTCGCAATACCCTGTTGTGGCGCATAGACAGGCAAGAAAGTGATGACCGTGCCATACACGGTGGAAGCAGTGAGAAAGGTAAACGAGGCCACCAGCACAGCCGGCTGTTTTGCCACTTGTTTGAGGCTTACCTTTTGCACCTGCGTCCCTTCGGGTTTCAATTCATCGACAAACATCACGGCTGTACAGGCCAGGCCGGCAATTATCAGCGAATAGGTAAACAGCCGGGAAAAATCATGGGAGCTGGCAATCACCAGACTGCCCCAGGCCGGAAACAACGCCATGGCGATCACATTGGCCACGCCATACACCCCTATGACCTCACCCCGGCGTTTCGGTGGTGCCAGGTCGGCGATATAAGCGTAAGCCGCAGCCAGATAACAGCCATGAGCCACGCCGTGCAGCAGCCGGAGGCCATATAAGGGAAGAATCTCCCGCGTAACTCCGTACAGAACGAACAACGCCGCAAAACAGCCCGCGCCCAGCAGCATCAGCCGTTTCCGGCCGTAACGGTCGGCCTGTTTGCCAAAATAGGGACGAAAAATAACGGAGGCCAGCGTAAATGCGCCCATAACCAGACCAATCTGGCTGGCCGTTCCGCCCAAACCGGCCACAAACTGCGGTATGGTCGGCAACAGTAAGTAAAAACTGCCAAAATACAAAAAGCCGGACAGGCAAAGCAGCACAAAATTTCTGGATAGTAAACTAAATTCGTCCAATTTCTCCCCCTCCGCTTTCAAGAAATTTTCTATCCCTTCATTTATGGCAAAAACAGGTAAGCTTAACAAAATTGTATCCCTCCACCCCGCCTGTTGTCAATTCAGATAAAACTATTGACAGACAAACGACTGCACTGCTATACTTTCTGTAATAAAATAATATTTTGATTTAGTTGATCAGAAAGCCTGAAGACTAAAAATCCGCTGTATAATACAGCGTTTTTTGTCTTCAGGCTTTTTTGCATGTCCGGACTCTTTCAACCGGACAGAGAAAATGTTTATCAAATTCAAGGAGGATATTCATGGGAAAGTTACAAAATGCAACAGCCATAAGAAAGGTGGTATTGGCCAGCCTGGTGGGCGCCACTATCGAATGGTATGATTTTTTTCTGTACGGCGTAGTTGCCGGTATTGTATTCAATAAGCTGTATTTCCCCGCCAGCGATCCCCTGGTTGCCACCTTGCTGGCTTACGCCACCTTTGCCGTCGGTTTCATTACCCGTCCGTTAGGCGGCGTGATTTTCGGCCATTTTGGCGACAAAATCGGCCGGAAAAGCATGCTGGTCATGACGCTGATGATTATGGGAGTTTCCACCGTATTGATCGGTCTTGTCCCTACTTATGCCCAAATCGGCATCTGGGCCCCCCTGTTGTTGCTGCTGCTGCGAGTGCTGCAGGGTATCGGTCTGGGCGGCGAATGGGGCGGCGCTGTACTGATGACTTTTGAATATGCTCCAGCCGGCCAAAAGGGCTACTATGCCAGCCTGCCGCAAATCGGCCTCTCCATCGGTTTATGCCTGGCCTCAGGCGTCGTCGGGTTGCTATCCTACGTCCTAACCGACGCCCAGTTTATGAGCTGGGGTTGGCGGGCGGCCTTCCTGTTCAGCTTTATTCTGGTGGTCATCGGCACCTGGATACGCGCCCACATTGCCGAAACACCGGACTTTAAACAGGTAAAAGCGGCCAAGGAAGAATCCAGACTTCCCCTGGCCGATATGTGGCGCCAATCCTCCGGCAATGTCCTGGCCGGCATGGGAGCCCGCTACATCGACGGTGTATTCTTTAATATCTTCGGCGTATTTTCCATCAGTTATTTAACCCAGTCGCTTCATATCTCCCGGACCGATGCCTTGCTGGGAGTTATGCTGGCCGCGCTGGTCATGTGCTTCTTTATCCCCCTCTTCGGTCATCTGTCCGACCGCATCGGCCGCGCCAAAATCTATTGGATTGGCAGCCTGCTTACCGGCCTTTCCGTCTTTCCGGCCTTTTGGCTGCTAGCCAACAGTTCCGGTAATATAACGGCCATCTGGCTGGCCATCATTATCCCCTTCGGCATCCTCTACGCCTCGGTATACGGTCCGGAAGCCGCCCTGTTTGCCGAGCTGTTCGCCGCCCGACACCGCTATACCGGCATTTCCTTCGTCTATCAATTCTCCGGTATCTTCGCCAGTGGTCTGACGCCGCTGATTGCCGCCTACTTACTGCAATACAACCAGGGTGATCCGGCCCTGATCTGCGCCTATGTGCTCTTTTCCGGCCTGGTCAGCGCCGCAAGCGCCTACTGGATCGGTTCGCGCCAGACCAAAGCTGTCGCGTTGAAAGACTCTCTTAGCATTGCCAACTCATAATCAGGCCAGGGCATGGCCACACGCCCTAAAACCGAAAGGATGAATATATTATGTCTCTTGCTGTATTATCCCCGCAGGAACAGCGAATCCAGAGTGAAATAGCGGGAAAACCGCTGCCGTACCGCCGTGGCAGAACCCGTGATATTTTAAATACCTTCCAGGATGTTCGCCCGCAGGTGGATGTGGAACGGGCCAAGTATTTTACCGAATCCTTCCGCCAAACTGAAGGCCAGCCGCTTATTTTACGCTGGTCCAAAGCCTTATATCACATTGCGGAGCACATCACCGTTTACATTGACGACCACCAGCTTCTGGTCGGCCGCGGCGGCTCCCAGGGCCGTTACGGCATCCTGTATCCCGAGCTGGACGGTGATTTCCTCGGTCTGGCTATCGAACAAATGCCGACCCGGCAGGAATCACCCTTCACGGTATCACCGGCCGACGCCCGGATTGTCATTGAAGAAATCGCCCCGTACTGGCAGGGAAAAACCTTTCATGAGAATCTGGCCAAAGCCCTGCCGGCAGAAACTCTGAAATATACTTATGATCCCCAGGACCCGTTAAAATCCCGCTTTATTGTCAACGAAACAGCCTCGTTCCGTTCCTCCATCCAATGGGTGCACGACTATGAAAAAGTGCTGAAACGCGGCTTTGCCGGCCTCAAGGCGGAAGCAGCAGAAAAATTGGCCGGCCTTGACCCCTTAAGTCCGACCGATACGATGGAAAAAGCCCCCTTTCTGGAGGCTGTCATTATTGTCTGCGATGCCATTGTCCTCTGGGCCAGACGGCATGCCGACCTGGCTGAAGACCTGGCCGCCCGGGAAACCGACCGTCAGCGCCGGCAGGAACTGCTGCAAATCGCCGCCACCTGCCGCCATGTCCCGGAACAGCCGGCCCGTAATTTCCGGGAAGCCATGCAGGCCCAGTGGTTCACCCAGATGTTTTCCCGGCTGGAGCAAAAAACCGGCACCATTATTTCCAATGGCCGCATGGACCAATATCTCTATCCTTATTACCAACAGGACATCGCCGACGGAACTTTGACCGATGAAACTGTGCTTGAGTGGCTGGAATGCATGTGGCTGTCCATGGCCCAGTTCATTGATTTATATATTTCTCCCACCGGTGGCGCTTTCAATGAAGGCTATGCCCACTGGGAAGCAGTGACTATCGGCGGTCAGACACCGGATGGCCGCGACGCCACCAATGAGCTGACCTATCTGTTTCTCCAGTCCAAACGGGAATTTCCACTGCATTATCCCGACCTGGCCGCCCGGATTCACGGACGGGTTCCCGCCCGCTACCTGTATGAAGTGGCGGAAACCATCAAGGACGGCTCGGGCTTTCCCAAACTGATCAATGACGAGGAAGTGGTTCCTCTGCTGCTGGCCAAGGGGGCCGGCTTCAATGAAGCCTTTGATTACGCCGTATCGGGCTGCGCCGAGTGCCGCATGCCCAACCGAGATACCTACACCAGCCCCTGCGCCTACATCAACTTCCCGGCCGCCGTGGAAATGACGCTGTATAACGGCAAAATGAAGCTATACGGCGATGAAATCATCGGCCTGGCGACAGGCGATCCCCGTCTCTTTACCACCTGGGAAGAATTTTGGCAGGCCTATCTGGCACAGCATATCAACTTCTTAAAACACGCCTTTATCCAGCAGCATGTCATCATCGGCCTGCGGGTCCGGCATTTTGCCTGGCCGCTGGGTTCGGCCCTGCACGACCTCTGTCTGAAAGAATGCAAGGATATTCATGAACCGGTCATTCCCGGCGGCATTGATCTGGGCTACTTTGAATTTATGGGCTACGGCACCGTGGTCGATTCGCTGGCAGCCATCAAAAAGCTGGTCTACGAGGACAAAAAGATAACTATGGCCGAACTCATTGACGGGCTGGAACATAACTTCGAAGGTCGGGAAATCCTTCGGCAACGGTTGCTGAACGCGCCGAAATACGGCAACGACGATGCCTATGCCGACGCTATCGCCAAAGAACTGGACCGCCAGTGCGTGATGTTTACCCAGCGTTACTCCCAAGAGCTTGGCGTACACCTTGATCTGCGGCTGGTTCCCTTTACCTCTCATGTACCCTTCGGCAAGGTGGTAAGTGCAACCCCCAACGGCCGCCGTGCCTACACACCGCTTTCCGATGGTTCCTCGGCCTCCCAGGGCGCCGATATCAATGGTCCCACGGCGGTGCTGCTGTCCAATTACAGCTCAAAAAATATGGATTTTCGCGAACGGGCTGCCCGTCTCTTAAATGTAAAGCTCAGCCCCTCCTGTGTAGCCGGTGAGGAAGGCACGGAAAAACTGGTTTCCTTTATCCGTACCTGGTGCGACCTTAAGCTCTGGCATCTCCAATTTAACGTAATTAACCGCGAAACATTGTTGGCCGCCAAGGCCGAACCGGAGAAGTACCGCAACCTGATTGTCCGGATTGCCGGCTACAGCGCTTATTTCACCGACCTGTCCGCCGATCTGCAGGACGATCTGATCGCCCGGACAGAACACGCGGCAGTATAAGAATTTAATCATTGAGGGGTCAACATGTCTGATGCTAATCTAGCCGGCCAAAACGGCATTGTTTTTAATATCCAACGCTATTCCGTGCATGACGGCGCCGGCATTCGCACCGTGGTCTTCCTCAAAGGCTGCCCGCTTCGCTGCCGTTGGTGCAGCAATCCGGAGTCCCAGGAACGGGCACCGGAGCTAGCCTATAATAAAAAGAAATGCCTTGGCCGAACACTGTGCGGCAGTTGCCAGGCTGTCTGCCCGCACGGAGCGCTGACGGACGGCGAGAACGACAAAATCGCCTGTCGGCGCGCTCACTGCCAGCGCTGCTTTTCCTGCGTGGCCGACTGTCCATCAACCGCCCTCCATATTCTGGGCAAAACCATGACGGTAGCCGAAGTCATGAAAGTAGTGGCAACAGACAGCGCCTTTTATTTCCGTTCCGGCGGTGGCCTGACCATCAGCGGCGGCGAACCGCTCATGCAGTCCGGTTTCGTAACGGCCTTGCTGCGGGAGGCCAAACGGCACCGCATTGACGTTACCATAGAAACCTGCGGTTATGCCGACTGGGCTGCCCTGGCGGAGGTCGCCGGTCAGCTTAACCGGATTATCTTCGACATAAAATCGCTGGATGCAGCAAAGCACCGATTTTATACCGGTGCCTCCAATGCCTTGATTTTAGATAACTTTATGAAATTGAGGGAAACGTTTCCCGGACTGGATATTCTGATCCGCACCCCGGTCATTCCCGGCTTTAACGATTCGCCGGATGAGATTCACGCCATTCGGGATTTCATCGGCCGCTTCGCCCGTGTCCGTTATGAACTGCTGCCCTATCACCGCCTGGGACAACCAAAATATACTTTTCTGGGTCGGGATTACCCGCTGGGCGACCGGCTGCTGCCGGAGGGAAAAATGGCGGAACTATCTGCCGTGCTGCAGCCGCCACAGTTTACAACCACAACCGGATAATAAGTTAAATTTACCGCCAAAGGGGAAGCTGCCGCTTCCTCTTTATTTTTACCCGGAGCATTTTTCCAGCTATTTCTTATACTTATAAAGACAAAAGCGTCAGTCCAGCTACTCTTCTGTCAGGCGGTCCATACGGAAGTATTGCACCAGCTTCATGAATGGGGGCAAGTGCAGCGGATCTTCGGCCATGCCGAACAAATGACTGGCACAGTGACAGTCGGAACAGCCAAAACCATCAACCTGCCAGTCGGCGATGTCACTGATCCCCCTGGCCAACTCGTGCTCCAGATTTTCCGAACTGCGGATAGGTATGGCTGCATGAAACTCGCTATGCTCCCGCAGATAGTCAATGTGCCAGTGATATTTCTTACGTTTTCGCTGATGCCGCGCCAGCCGTTTGGCCAAATTGGCCTTGGCCGAACCGACGTAAATATAATATCCCTGTTTAAAACGCAGCAACCCCTTGCTGCCGATCAGAATATCCCGGTCCGCCAACAGACGGATAACAAACAGATAGCAGCCGCTGTCACGGACTTCCCGTTCCAGCACGTCCCAGGGAATGGTAAGGGATCGCACCTGCCCGGGCAGGGAAAAATCCTTCTGCCAATTGATCGCTACCGCCATAAACATCACCTTATGGTGCAAACTCAAAAAAGTCCTGGCAAATTCCAGATCCGTATGATAATCCGGCAGGAAATATGCCGCCCGGTCCCATTGTACAAGAAAGAGCACTCCTACCCGGTAGCCCTCGTCGGCCAGGCGGGCCAGCTCCAGCATATGCCGGCGGCCCCGTTCTGTAACTGCGTCGGGAAACATGGCCAGGCTTCTACCAAATAAGGTACATGATTTAACCTCCAGAATAAACTGCTCTTCCCCCTTCCCCAGCAGCAAATCGAAACGGCTGTGCCCAAAGGGGACTTCCCGCCGCAATACCCGCCACCCGGCAAGCTGAGGAATACACTGGCGGTCAATTAATGTTTCGGCGACCAGGTTGCTGTAGTGAGTATCCAGCATAACCGGCACTCCTTCCCGCTCAATGCCGATGACTTTAAACCCGGTCTTTTTAGCTTTTCCCGCCGACGGTACAAGATACAAGAGCGTACCGGGAAATAAAAGCTCCCACATTCTGCCGGGATTAGGCAAATGGGCAAGCTGAGACGCACCGTCAAACTCACACAACACAACAAACCGGTTTATTCTGCTCTGAAACCGGGCCTCAATAATCTCAGGATACAAGGCTCTTCCTCCCTCGAAAACCACTCTACTTATAAATCCGGTTGCTATCCTTCAAAAATATGTATCGTCTCTGCCGGCTCTATGCCGGAACACCGTTTTTAAACACGACCAATTCCCCCTTGCCTACCGGCACCAGAACAGTTTGATATTGGGGATTGGCTTCAATCATCGCCTGAAACTGACTAAGCTCCTGCCGGTGCGATACGGCATTATCAACAACCAATAAGCCGCCCGGTTTAAGTATCCGGCTGATATCCTCCCACAGAGAGCAGTATTCACTTCGCTTGGCATCCAGAAAGATAAACTGGCTGACGGCTGAATCCGTCGCCGCCAGATAGGCGGCGGCATCCATCGTATGAATGGTCACATAAGCCGCCAGACCAGCCTGGGCAATATTTCTCCTGGCCATTTCGACTTTAGCCGCCAGTAATTCAACGGTTGTTACATGACCGCCTGTCACTTGGGCCGCTTCGGCCAGCCATATAGTTGAATAACCGTTAGAGGTCCCGATTTCCAATATTGCTTTTGCCTGGGTGGACTGAACTAAAATGGCAAGAAACCGCCCCGTATCTTCCGTGATATTTAACATTTTGGCCTGCCGGTCTGTCTGGGCGGCATCATTCACCACCCCTTGCCGTTCCAATTCTTTAAGAAATTCGTATACCCGGGGGTTCACGCTGGTTCCTCCTTTGGCGGCGCTTGGTCCGCTCTTTATACCAGCGCCTCATCCGGCGAAAATCTGTAGTGGCTCATCGGCCTTTTTGCCGTCAGTTTTCGTTGTCGTCGGCTTACATATGACCGATATGCGCGCCTCCTCCGTCTTGCCTGACGGCAAAAATGCTCAATGCCATACTACGTTTTTCCACCGGATGAAGCACTAGAGACTTTTAAACTGATTATTGAACATGCGGTAATAGCTTCCTTGGCTGGCTAACAAAGCTTCATGCCGGCCTGCTTCCACAACTTCCCCGTGATCAATAACCAGAATCATATCGGCCTCACGGATGGTATTCAGTCTATGCGCAATAATAAAGGTCGTCCGGTCTTTTCTAATATCAAACAACGCATCCTGTATTTGCAATTCCGTACGGGAATCAATGCTGCTTGTCGCCTCATCAAGGATCAGTATGGACGGCCCCACCAGTATGGCCCGGGCAATGGCCAGCAATTGTTTTTGCCCCTGACTTATATTCTCGCCATTTTCCGTCAGCAGCGCATCATATTGACCGGGAAGCCGTCTGATAAACGAGTCGGCATGAGCTCTGACGGCAGCGGCCTTCACCTGCTCATCTGTCGCGTCCGGCTTCCCATATTTGATATTGTCCCTGACCGTTCCCGTAAACAAATACGTATCCTGCAAAACAATGCCGAAACACCGGCGCAAACTGTCCCTTGTATACTCCCGTAGATCGGAGCCATCCAATAGAATTCGCCCGCCGGTAACATCATAAAACCGGGTAAGCAGATTAATAACCGTCGTTTTGCCGGCGCCCGTGGGCCCGACAAAAGCCACCGTGCTGCCCGGTTCGGCAGTAAAATTCACATTTTTTAAGATAGGCGCCCCGGGTCGATAAGCAAAACTGACATTATCAAATTGTACATGGCCCGCCGGATTTTCCAGTCTTTTCGCTCCCGGCCGGTCGACAGGCTCTTCCTGTTCATCGAGAATTTCAAACACTCGCTCGGCACCGGCAACACCGGATTGGAGAGTATTGAAGATATTGGCCAGATCATTTAAAGGTCTGACAAATTGCCGCGAATAACCAAGAAAACTGGCAATGACGCCAACGGTAACAACATCCCGGATGGCAAGAATACCGCCGACAATGGCAATCACGGTAAACCCGATATTATTGATTACATTCATAATCGGCATGAGAAAACCGGACCAAATCTGTGCCTTAACACCCACCGTACATAGCGCCTGATTTACCTGCCTGAATTCGGCAATCACTTTGGCTTCATGGTTAAAGGCTTTGATCACCGGAATGCCCGAAATAGACTCTTCTGCTTTGGCATTCAAATGCCCCAGTTGAGTCTGCTGCTCCTTAAACAACTTACCGGTTTTCCGGGAAATTGTCTTTGTCAGCAACAGGACCAATGGCACCGTAACCAGACTGGCCAAGGTGAGCAGCGGGCTCAAAACAAGCATCATAAGCAAAGAACCTGACAGAACAATGACTCCCGAGATGAATTGAACCAGCGACTGAGATATGGCACTGCTTACATTGTCCAGGTCATTGGACAACCGGCTCATCAGTTCACCATGGGTATGGCCGTCAAAAAAGGCAATAGGCAACTGCTGCAGCTTACCAAACAGCGTCGTGCGCAATCCTCCCACCGCGCGCTGCGCCACTCCGGCCATTAACCAGCTCTGACCAAATGAAAGCACCCCATCCGTTACATAGGTCAGCAGTAATACACACAGCAGCAACCCCAGCCGGTCAAAATCGATCTGCCCACCGGCAGCAGAAATAGTATCCACAGCCAGACCAATGAGATACGGACCGGCCAGCATCAGCGCTGCATCGATTAAAATAAAAATGACGAGCACAAGCAATTGGCCTTGTTCCTGCTTAAGATAAAGCCATAATCGCTGCAGCGTCCCCTTAAAGCTTTTGGGTTTCGGGACAGTACCGTTCACCCTTTTGCCCAGCCGGCCGAAAGCCGGCGGTTGGTAGCGGGATGTATCGGCCTTGTTCCGATCATTTTCTGACGGCATGCCGGTTCAGCCCCTTCCCCATCTGCGACTGGAATATTTCCTGGTATACCTGACAGGTTTGGAGCAATTCCCCGTGCGTGCCTGCCCCCACGATCTGCCCGTCATCCATGACCAGGATTTTGTCCGCCGCTATAACTGAGGTTATACGTTGCCCGACCAGGAAGCAAGCGGCCTGGCGGGCGTATTGTCTTATAGCCTGGTTTATTTTCCCTTCCGTCTCGCCGTCGACCGCACTGGTGCAATCGTCCAGGATTAGAATCTCCGGCTTTCTTACCAACGCCCGGGCCAACGACACCCGCTGTTTTTGCCCGCCCGAAAGATTCACACCGCCCTGCCCCAGTTGAGTTTGATATCCTTCCGGCAAGCGGCTGATAAACTCATGGGCCTGGGCAAACACGGCCGCCGCTTCGATTTCGGCTACACTGGCTTCTTCCTTGCCCCACCTGATATTATCCATAATGGTACCTGTAAACAATACCGTCTGCTGCGGCACAATCGCTATCTTTTCCCTTAGCTCCGCCGGATTGACCTGGCGGACATCGATCCCGTTAACCGCTACAAGACCGGCCGTAGCATCATAAAAGCGCGGGATCAGATTCACCAAACTGGTTTTTCCCGCCCCGGTTGTACCAATAATACCGACTACCTCGCCCGGTCGGCAAACAAAGCTTATATTTTTGAGAACGGTGTCATCCGAAGCTTGGTCATAGGAAAAATAAACATGTTCAAAGCTAACCGTTCCCCGGACGACTTCCTCTGATTCACCGGAGCTGCCCTCCCTGATCCAGGCCATACCCGGTTGCCGGACCAACACTTCTTCAATCCGCCGGGCTGAGGCCTCGGCCCGGACAAACATATTAAAAACCATAAAAATAATCATGAGGGAGAATAAAATCTGCGTCATATAGTTGATAAACGCCACAATCTGCCCCACTTGCATTTGACCACTGTTAACTCCCTGAGAGCCCAGCCAAAGCACGGCCACAATGCCTATATTTAAAGTCAGGGAAACGCCCGGGCTAAACAGGGCCATGGCTCGCATGGCCAAAATCGTGCTGCCTTGCAGGTTTTGATTCACCTTGGAAAACTTATCGGCTTCATAATCGAAGCGGTTAAAAGCTTTTACTACCCGGACACCTGACAGATACTCCCGCAAGACACCATTCATCTTGTCGATGGCCGCCTGTACCTTGACAAACAGGGGGAAGCCCACTTTCATATTAAGCATGATCAGCAGCCCGACAAGCGGAACCACGGTTACTAAAACCAGTGACAGATGCATATTCAAATTCACGGCCATAATTATACCGCCGATGCACAGTATGGGAGCCTTGACAAAAATCCGCATCAGACCGTTAACAAAGTTCTGGACCTGTACAACATCATTGGTCAGCCGGGTCAGCAAAGAAGACCTGTCCAGTTGATTGATGGTAGAAAAAGACAGGCTATGAATCTTTTCATAAAGCTCCAGCCGCAAGTCGGCCCCCAGCCGCTGCGACACCCGGCTGGAAATGATATTGCGCACTGAAGCGAACACAGCGCCAAGAGCCGTAATGCCCAGCATAGCACTTCCCATGTGCAGGATATAGGTTAAGTTTTTTTCGGCTACGCCGACATCAATAATCCTGGACATAATGGTCGGCTGCAAAAGATCGCATACCGCCTCTAACGTCACAAAAGCAACAGCCACCAGAAACTGCCTTCCATACTTTCTTCCATATGCATCTACCAATATCACGTTTCTACCTCAATTCAAGCCGTTTTTGCAGCGTTTATTTCAGTCTGCTATACATAGCAATGGCTAACCTGGATTAAAAGGGTTTCTTTTCTTAAGAGACGAAGTACTTTTATATGACCGAAAGGTGATCATGCCGGACAAAAGGGAGTGCACTGATGAAATCTGATGACACAACAGTATTAACTATAAAATATGCGGGCCTGCAAGGTCTTTATTGGATGTCCTTCTGTTCTGTTTACAGCTTCGCCTCCGTCTTCCTGCTGTCACAGGAATTCGAAAACCAGCAAATTGGATTTTTACTGGCCCTTGCCAATATCCTATCGGTCATTTTGCAGCCAACTATCGGTTCCTGGCTTGACAGGACCGGGAAGCTTTCTTTAAAGGCGGTCGTTTCCTGTCTAACGTTGAGCAATATGGCGTTGTTGACCGGCCTCCTGCTCTCTTCCGGCCATCTTGTCTGGAGCGCTGTCCTGTATGGCGGCGCCGTTACCCTGACACTGACGATACAGCCTCTGTTGAATTCCTTTATCTTTGAGTATATCAATGAAGGCCATGCGGTCAACTATGGCCTCACCCGCGGCATCGGTTCGATCTCCTTTGCCTTCCTGTCGTTATTGCTGGGACTGCTAACCACAAAAACCAATCCCTATATTCTTCCCCTGGCCGATATTGCCCTACTCACGTTTTTTCTCCTGCTTGTCCAAACCTTTCCCTTAACGGAAGCACAAAAAAGGCAGAAACATCTGCCTGACCCGCCCGATAGCCGGGGGACTGTCTGTAGCTATGCCGGCTTCGCCAAATCATATAACCGTTTTTCCCTATTCTTGCTAGCCTTAACCTGCCTCTTCATTTTCCACACGATCACCAACACCTATTTATTGCAGATTATGAAGCAGATTGGCGGCCAAGACAGCGATTTCGGCCTGTCGCTCACCATAGCCGCCGTCTGCGAATTACCTGCCATGCTGGGTTTTGGTCTTTTAGTAACCAAATATACCAGCGGTACACTGCTAAAAGTCGCCGGTTTCTTCTATGTCATACGCAGTCTGCTGTTTTTAACGGCAAGCTCGGTGCTGATGATCAACTTTGCTCAGCTTTTCCAGGGACTTTCTTTTGCTCTTTATACGCCTGCCTCGATTTATTATGTCAATGAACTAATGAATGACAAAGACAAAGTAAAAGGCCAGACCTTTATTGTGGGAGCCACCACGCTGGGAAGCGTGTTCGGCAGCATGACCGGTGGCTGGCTGCTGGATCACGCCAGCGTGCAGGCTATGCTGCTCCTCGGTATGGCCGCCGCTCTGGTCGGCAGCCTCTTACTCTTCTATTCGGTTAAAAGCGACCTGCAGGGGAAAAGTTAGTACCGCGTAACCTTCATTATGCCTACAGTTTTAGGATTGACAAGGTATTAGGTTCTCTTATTGTCTGGCTTTGCCGCTCATATGGCTGATCTCCAGTTTCAGTACGGTCGTCTTAGCCAGCGCCCGGTCAATATATTGCAGCCCTGACTCATAATAGTCGGGGCTGTATTTTTTGATCAGCGCAATCAGTCCCTGCCGCTTTTCCTCCGGGTCGTCGATCACCGTCATCCGGCCAAACACAATAGCCGATTTATACTTGGTGGAAAAAGCCGCCGGCAATAGCTCCACAGCATCGGCCACGGTAAAACAGACGCTGGCATTATGCCGCAGATTGTTCAGTTTCTTTCCCTCCGGGGCACAGTGAAAATAAATTACTCCCGGCACATAAGCAAAGCTCATGGGTACCGCATAAGGAGTATGGTCCTCACTCACCGTCGCCAGTGTTCCCACTTGCGCCGTTTCCAGCAATTGCTGCGTATCCGTCTCCTGCATCGCTCTGTCGTTCCGTCTCATCTCACTAAACATAGTCTCTCCTCCAGCTTCTCCAGCATTGTTATCACAAGTATGTACCGTAAAATCAAGTGTCAGCGGCAGTACCTTATCAGCCTTAATCCAATGGATACTGACAGTCTATTTTCCGCATCCCTTCGTTGTCGTCAGTCAGCCTGCTGTCGCTTCAGCCGCGTCAACACTTTTTGCCACGCAGGTTTTTCGAAGAAGCTGCCAGGCACATTGTCCTCCAACTCCCGGAACATGGCATAGGGTACGGCAAAGGACAGCATATCCGGCCCTACCATGGGGCGTACGGTAATATCAGTCAGGCCTACTACGGCCCGGGGATTATCTTTTTTCGTTTCCCCGTAAGGGATGAGAAAGACCGACTGACAGCCGGAGCCAAAGGGCAGCAGGACATTTTCTATCCCTGGCCGGCTATAGTTGGCCAATACGGCCAGCGCCGACAGTTGATCCACATTGACATAAAAAACAACCAACACCGGTGGCTCCTCGGCAGCAGTTACCTCTGACAGCGGCTTAAACACCACATAAGGAAACGGGAGATCCGTGATGGGCAGACATTCCACAAAATCCCGTCCCAGTTCCGGCGTTTTGAGATAACCTTCCCCTTCAAACAGGCCCTCCTTGCCTACCGATAAAAAATACTCGATTCCACCGGGATAATTGGGAAATTGCCCGAAGCCCAGTCCGGCTTTGCCCCCCAGACAGACGGTTGTCTGACGCTCAAAAACGGCTGTCTTTCCCTTGGCGGCCGCGATAAACAGCGGAATGATACAGCTCCATTGGCCTTCCTTCCCCTGCAGCGCGCCAGCCGGTTTTTCATTACGCAGTAGTACCGCCACCGGTTGATACCGTAATTCCAGAGCTTTTACTAAACAGCTTTCCATGTCGTTCCCCTCACTTTATTTTAGTTCCTTAACAACCGTCGGTAAACCCTAATGCTTCATCCCGCGAAAATCTGTAGTAGCTCATCGGCCTTTTTGCTGCCAGTCTTCGTTGTCGTCGGCTTACATATGGCCGATATGCGCGCCTTCTCCACCTCGCCTGACAGCAAAAATTCTCAATGCCATACTACCTACATTTTTCCACCGGATGAAGCACTAGGCAACTAAACAAAAGCACAACGATGGGTAAATCTGTCTCCTACACTGTAATTAACCATTCCCAGCTATAACCCTCTAAATAAAAACATGTTTCTATTCCGTTATTTTATCCAGCAACCTACAACCCATGCCTTTTCCGTCAAAGTATGAAAAAACGCCAAATCCGGTTACCTTACTTCAGCCGCCCTGCCTTCATCAGCCAGGATTACATTTTCCAGCGCCAGCAGCGGCGGCGACATCCATTTATCACGATGAAACAGCATTTGCGCCTGAATTGGAATATCAAGCCCCGCCACAGGCAAGACTGCCAGTTCGCCGCGCTGCAGCTCTTCCTGTACAACAATTTCAGGCAGCAGCGAAATCCCCAGTTCATATTTAACGCATTGCTTGATTGATTCCAGACTGCCGAATTCCAAAATGGTGTTAGCCTCAATCCGTTCTTTTTCCAAAAGATGCTTCAAATCTACCGGATAACCGCAATACCCTTCGGGCAGCAAAAAGGTTTGACCGTTTAACTGCTGAACCGACAGCGTCTTTCCGGTGGCCAATTCATGCTGCGGCGCCGCAACCAGCACCGTCTTGCCGCTGAACAGGCTTTTTTGCCGCAATTGAGGTTGTCCGGCTTCATCCTGCAGACCAAAAGCCACATCAATACTATTTTGTTGCAACCACTGGGGAAAATCAATGCAATTGCCTACTTTCAGGTTGACCTGCACCTGCGGATACAAGGTTCTGTACCGTTTCAGCAAGGGCGGCAGCCAAAAAGCACAAAGCGTCTCAGCGGCTCCTACCACAATCGAACCGGCAAACACCACATCCTCGCGAAAAGCCTGTCTTGCCGCCTCGGCTTCCCGCACCATACGTTCGGCAAAAGGTAAGAAGATTTTCCCCCGGTCGGTCAAAAATACTTTCCGTCCGATACGTTCAAATAGTTTCACATTCAGGTATGATTCCAGACTGTGGATATGCTCGGATATGGTCGACTGAGAGTAGTTTAGTGTCCGGGCGGTCTCACCGAAATGCAACAGGCGGGCAACAGTTATAAAGGTAATCAGATGTTTGCTGTCCATATCATCACTTCCATCGTTTTTTTCGATCATTATCTTTTAAACAATCGAATTATCACATCATTACTTTTATGATACGATATAGTAAATCCTGTTGCAATCCAATTCTTATGTAAGGGAGCGCCCTCTATGCAACCGCAAATAAAATTAAAAAAAAGCATTACCTGGCTGCAAGGTTCGGCTTTAACGGTCGGAGCCGTTCTCGGCGCCGGTATCCTGGTTCTGCCGTCCATCACGGCAACGATGGCCGGCCCGGCCTCACTCATCAGCTGGCTGCTTATGGGGCTGCTATCGCTGCCCATGGTTATTGTCATTAGTCTGATGTCCTCCCGCTTTCCCGATTCGGGAGGTATGGCAACCTATGTCCGGCAAGGGTTCGGTGATTTTCCCAGCCGCCTTACCGGCGTACTCATGCTGACTGCTATGCCCTTTGGCATGCCCGTTACGGCTTTGATCGGTGCCCATTACCTGGCTAGTGTCTTCGGCTGGTCAGAGGCAGGCATTCACGCTGCAGCGGCCGGTATGCTGCTACTGGCCATTGCCCTGAATTACCGGGGTATTGAGTTGTCCGGCCGTACCCAGTTAGGTGTGGTATCCGTGATCCTGCTCATTCTCGCTTTTGCTGTTTTGTCTGCTCTGCCCGCCATTAAGCATTCGGCCTTTCTTCCTTTGCTTCCCCATGGCTGGACTGCCGTTGGTGAAGCCATGTCATTAATCTTTTTTGCTTTTATCGGCTGGGAAATGATCGGAAATTTAGCGGAGGAATTTAAAAACCCAACCAAAGATATCCCTATCAGCCTGGGCATCTCGGTTATTCTTGTTAACCTGTTATATCTTGCCGTGGCATTTGTCACGATCGGCAGTAATGTGTACCATTCCGAGACACCGCTCACCGCCATGGTCACACTGATATCCTACCGGTGGGGGAGCATGGCCGGGATAGTGGTAGCCATTTTAGGCTTTATTGCCTGCTATTGCCCTGTCCAGACCTTTATCGCCGGCTTCTCCCGCCTGGTATATGCCCAGGCCAGGGACGGACATTTCCCGCCCCACTTCGGCCAGTTGCATACCAAATTTCAAACGCCCCATATCGCACTGCTGGCCTTTGCCCCACTCTATTTGCTCATATTGTCGTTAAGCTACGTACTGTCCTGGGACCTGAAAGCACTGATCAATCTGCCCTGCGCTAATTTTCTTATCGTATACCTGCTTGGCATGCTGGCCTCAGCCCGCATTCTTTCCGGCAAAGCAGCCAAACTGTTGGCTTGGTTTAGCGCATTTGTATCGGGCATAGTCTTTTTATTCTCCGGTTGGGCGATCTTGTATCCCCTTGGCATAGCAGGTCTGCTGTCTTTACGGCAGTTTCGTGCCCGGCTTAAGCCGAACTGATTGCGTTTGCGGTATGCCATACTGCCCTTATCGGAAATCGGCTTGGTTACCCAGCATTTTTTGTACCCAGGCAAAGGCATGCTTCGCCGAAAACTCGGCCATTCCCTTTTTATACAATACATCGGCTTTTTGGAAGCTGGCGGGCAGCGGCTGCACCGGGGGGAAAGGGAAAGAAATACAATACATCCCGGCCTGTTTAGCCGCCTCCACACCATACTGCGAATCTTCCAGCACCAGGCAATTTTCCGGCGGCACCCTAAGCCGTCTGGCCGTTTCCAGAAAAATATCGGGAGCCGGTTTTCCCTTCGCCACTTCCTCCGCCGAAACAAACAATTGAAAATAAGAAGCAATGCCGGTAATTGAGGCCAGTAACTCAATAACCTCTACAGAAGAGCCCGAAGCAATGGCCATCGGCATGTTTTCCGCCTGCAAACGCCGCAAGAAAGAAAACATTTCCGGAAAAACCTTGGTATTCTCTCTGGCGATATCCAGATAGTAACGGTTCTTCTTTTCCATTAAACTTTCCAGAGATTCGGTAATTTGAAAACTCTGCTTAATCTCTTTTATCATATCCAGCGAACTGATACCAACGTATTTAAGACCCATTTCCTCGGTAAAATCAATATCATATTCCTTTAGCAATTTTTTATCGCTCTCATAATAGTTAGGTTCACTGTCAATCAAGGTACCGTCCAAATCAAAAATAACCGCTTTAATCGGCACTCCCGGATTGTTCTGCCCTTTTGTCATAGCTACCCTCCCGTTTATTAAGCCGGCCGGCTGCCGCCGTATAGCCTTCTTTCTCCTATTGTAACAGACCGCGCAGAGCGTCGTAAACAACACCTGTAAACACTTGAGTATTTTACTGCCGGGACTGACACCGGCATAAAAACATCCCGCAGGGAAATCCCTCCGGGATGTTTTAGGTTTCTCGCGGCAAAGCGCGAACCACCGGTTTATTCAGCATAAACATGTTCATAAGTCAGGGGAGTCTCGTTATTAATCCCTTTGGAAAATAGCAATTGATGGATATCCAGCCCTGACACCCGGAAAGCAGAGGCGCAGCCTCTTAAATATAGCTCCCACATACGGATAAACCGTTCATCAAATTTTTGCCGGATAAGATCTTTTTTCTGCGCGAAGTTTTCATACCAGCGATCCAGCGTCATGGCATAATGCAGGCGCAGGCTTTCCAACTGCAGCAAATGAAAATCATATTCCGGCAGCAGCCACACCGTCTCCCGCAATGATGGAACATACCCTCCCGGGAAAATATACTTGGCAATCCAGGGATTGGTCACTTCCTCAAACATACCTGTAATAGAATGCAGCAAAGATAGACCACCGGGAACCAGCAAGTTATGTACCTGTTGCATATAGCGTCCTAAATTCGCTCTTCCCACATGCTCAAACATGCCGACACTGACAATTTTATCAAACTGTTCTTTTCGCGGATCGACCTCCAGATAATGCCGCAGCTCGACCTGGACCTGATCCTCCAGCCCCAACTCGGCGATCCGTCGCTTAGTGCCTTCATATTGCTCGGTACTTAGGGTAATACCGGTCGCCTTCACCTGATATTGCTGGGCGGCCCGGATAATCAGCCAGCCCCAGCCGCAGCCAATATCCAGCAGCCGCTCTCCCGGTTTAAGGTTCAGCTTTTTCAATATATGATCAATTTTCTGTAGCTGCGCCTGCTGCAGGGAATCTCCCGGTTCTTTAAAATAGGCGCAGGAATAACTCATCGTTTCATCCAGCCAGAGGGAAAAGAAATCATTGCCCAAATCATAATGATGCTCAATATGCTCCTGCTGTACCTTACAATCCACAGTGCCGGGGTTCAAAACCCCCTGTCGTTCCAGTGGCTGAGGCTGGGTGTTCAGCATAACGATACGAATGATATCGTCCATCGAGCCCTCCAGGTCGATCAGCCCGTCCATATAGGCTTCTCCCAGGGCCAGCACCATATCCTCCGTATTGAACTTTATGGGCGGCTCCTTATGAAAAATCACTTTAAAGGACGGCGGTTCACCGCCATAGGACTCTTCCTCCCCATCCCAGAATACAACGGAAAATCCACCTTTTTTCCAGGTTTTCAGCAAAAGTTTCAGTGCCATTTTTTTCAACAACCCAATCACCCCATGTATCTCCAAAATATTAAACCCAAAGCGGTAAAACAGGCAGTTCAAAAATATCCGGAAATCCTGTAGCACGACAAAGCAACATCGCTGTTACGAAACCTATATTGCCCACTTACCACTGATTATACGCTTCTCCTCCGACCCTATCAATTAAACAAAAACAAGATAAGGAAAGATTTTACAGGCATTCTTGACTTTCTGCCGTCTAAATCGGACTTTCTCTTCCATTTTGCCCAAAAATCGCCTAAAAACACGGCAAAATTACTCTTTCCTCTGTAGCGGATAAACATTGTCCAAATAAAAACTGCCGGCTGTGACCACTTTCGTGATCGCCGCCGGCAATTTCTTTATTTTCTACTTTCCCTTATCCCTTTTCAGCACATCCTAAATGATCGAACCGGCCACTGTTTATCGTTGATCAGTTATTTCCCGATGGGCCGGCCATCCTCTGTTTATTCTTAAAACTTGCTGGTTACGCCCATGGATACGCCGTGCGCATTATACGAGGGATTATGACCACGATAACCACCATTGGAAACATGCATGAACATGTAGCCAACATTCAGCGAGGTATTCTCGTTAAACTTATAAACGAACTGCGGGCCTGCCCGCCACATAAAGTTATAGTACCGCCCACCGGCCGGAAAGATTTTGTCATACACGATAAAGCCACCGCTCATATCAAATGCCACCGCTAGCTTGCCGGAAAGCTCCCGCTCGTTGCGCACCAGATAAACAGGTCCGATACCGGTTGCGCTACTGTCCTGATCCTGCCGCGTATAGTCTATGCTGCCTTGGGGACGGGTGATGGTGATGCCCCGGTAGACGGACCGGCTACCCTTCTCCGAAATCTTTTGCAGAACATGCAGCGATACCGTATCCAGATCGCGGTTTGCTTTCATGGGCGTTAAATAATCCCAGTCCAGCTCCAGTTTGGCGTCCGCCGCATAGCCAATGGGTCTTCCCGCCATAAAAGCCAATAGCACAGTCAGTACGATAACCGGATAAAAATATTTACGCACAATATGACGCTCCCTATGTAAAAATTTTCTTGCTGCGTCCTGTTTTTTCTGCAGAACATGTTAGATATTCTAGGTAGCGGAGCATTTTCCTGTCGCCCTATCAATGTATTGTAAAAATTCCGGCATACCCGGCTGCATCTCAGGCTTCGCTTAAGTGCACTTGATTGCGTCCCCAGCGTTTGGCCTGATAGAGTGCTTCATCCGCCCGGTTTAATGCCTCGGCAAAGGACCGGTCTTTATCGCAAACCTCGGTTACACCGATGCTCACGGTAGTTTGCAGCATCCTTTTATTAAAAAAAGCTTTGTTTTGCTCACAGGAATAACGGATCTTCTCCGCAACCTCATTAGCAAAATCCAGACAGGTAACAGGCAATATCAGCGCAAACTCTTCGCCACCCAGTCGGCCCATGATATCGCCAGCCCGTGTATGCTGCAATATCAGCTTGGAAAAGGACAATAAAAAAGCATCGCCTGCGGCATGGCCGAATTTATCATTCAAATTCTTAAAAAAGTCCAAATCCAGCATAATCAGCGCAAAAACCTCTTGATTTTCCTGAAACCGGTTGAATAATTCCTCACCCAACTGAAAAAACTTACGCCGGTTGAAAGCACCTGTCAGGCAATCGGTATAGGCGGACTTCTCCAGTTCCAGGCGCAGGTTTTGTTCTTTTACCAACGCATAATAATGTTCATGACGAAAGGCACAAAGTTTTACCGCAATAACAAGACCTAAGATAAACGAAAGCACATAAGCACAAGTGATGACTTCCCAGGACAAGGTATACGGAGAATTTCTTAAAAAAGCTGCGATAGCCAAATCAATGATGACCTGGCAGCCGGCCAAGACAGCTTTTTTCCCTACCGCGCCCGGAAAATAGATCAATATTAAAAGAACAATCAAAGGGTCCAGATAAGTAAAATTGATGTTGTCGGCTTGCCTGGTCAGATTCACGTAGGCAAGCAGCAAAACCAGTAAGACAGACCAACCATACACCAACCGCTCATGCTGCTGATAGGATTTTATCCGCCGCAAAAAAAACAGACAGCCTACCGACAATGCCGTAAAGATCAGACGGACCAAAACAGTCTGATAAAACAGCAAGCCTGTCCCTAAAAAAACATAATCATTGATGACGAATAGGAGACAGAAGCAAATAGCAACCACAATCCCGGTTTTCGTATTTGCTACGTCCTCCTTTAAATAAAATTGCTCTACCGCACTGTCAGTATACCGAATAAACCTGGACATGTCACGATTCCTCACTAATCCGCTATTTACTTCCATTATACCGCACTGCATTGTCGAAATTCGGATAAAAAGCTCGAAATCGAGTTTATTTTTTTTCATCGGCAAAAATCTTTATTGCGCCTGCCTGTCACCCTCTACTCCAGCATGATTTGCAGGATTTCCGCATCGGTCGCCCGCATGCCGCGCGAAGCCAGCCGGCCCACAGCGGCAATGGTTTCTTCCACATCGTGTTTGATAATTCCCTGACCGGCCTGATATTGGCTGCCCCGCCGGGCCAGCGTATGCGCCATATAGGCAGCGTCCAGGCAGGAAGCTATCTTGGCCGCACAGGACGGTTTTGCGCCGTCACAGACAATACCGGGCACATTGGCCAGCATATTGTGGATGGTCTGATTGATTTGCCGCAAATTGCCTCCCGCCAAATAGGTAATCGCAGCACCGCTGGAACAAGCTGCGCTGACGGCACCGCAAAAGGCAGACAAACGACCAATAGAAGTCTTTTGGTGAATGGTTAATAAATTGGAAAGTACCAAACCGCGATACAGCCTTTCTTCCGGCAATTGCTGCTCGCTGGCATACACAATCACCGGAACAGTACTGGCAATCGATTGATTCCCGCTGCCGGAATTGGTGATAACGGGCAGCATGCAGCCCCCCATTCTTGCCTCCGAAGCGGCGGCTGCATAAGCTTTTATCTTACACAGCACCTGATCGCCCTGTCCGCTGTCCAGCAAGGTACGGCCTATTCTCACCCCATAGGCCCCGCACAGCCCCGCTTCGGCCAGAGCCATGTTGCAGGCAACCTGCCTGGTAATAATCCCTTTTACCCACTCCAACGGCACCTTGCTGGCAAACCGGTAAATGTCCCGCACTGTGAGCAGGGAGCGGTCGGTCGTTACCCCTTCGTTTATACGCGTTTCCGCCGCTTCCTGCTGCAGGAGTTGTCCATTCTTTTCGATCCGGCATATATGAGTGTGCGTATTCTTTAATTCCACGGTAACGGTATCCGATCCGGACGACAAGTGTAAAATGAGGTGCAGGTTAATGTCTGTATTCAGTAGTCTGATGTCGCCAAATTGATTTTTCTCCAATTGCTTAACCTCTGCCATACCGGCCGGCGTCATATGAGCCAGCACCTCCAGACGCTCGGCGGCCTTGCCGCCCACCAGCCCGGCCAGCATGGCCGCCCGAATCCCCGCAAGTCCACCGGTATTGGGTATGACCACACTTTTAACATTTTTCACTATATTACCGCTGCATTCCAGTATGGCTTTTTCCGGAAAACTCCCCAGAACCTCCCGGGCTTTGGCGGCGGCATAAGCAATGGCAATCGGCTCAGTGCACCCCAAAGCCGGCACCAGTTCTTCCTTCAATATCTCAAGATAATTTTCAAATAATGTCCTGCCTTTATTCATAAGCTGTTTCCACTCCTTTACAAAATCAAAGCATCATTTCCCTTTTTCATTAGCAAAAAGCATGCCATATTTCACAAAAACAGCTACTAATTTGTCGAACCCTTTATTTCCCGGGTAATACGTCAATCCGCAAACGATCAGTTTAGGTTCGTTTGCTAAAAAAAAGCAACCGGTCTTCGCAAGTTTGCGAAGACCGGTCTAAACAACACTAGGCTGGCAGCCTGCCAACGGTTGTTTGTAATAGTGAGAACGATTTCTCACCATTGAGAAACCACAAGCCTAATGAAGCTGATATTTATCCAATTTCCGATATAGTGTAGCCAGACTGATCTTTAGCTGCTCCGCCGCTTTTTTCTTAGCCGCCAGGGTAGCTCCCGGTGCAACATACGTCTTGAGCACTTGTTTTTCGTATGCCGCCAGTTGTTCCTCCAAGCCGCCGGCAAAACCGTGCTCGTCCTGATCAGCCAGCAAATCAGCCGGCAGCTCCCGCAAGGCCAGGATTTCCCCCCGCGCCATAGTTACCATATATTCCAGAGCATGTTCCAGTTGACGGATATTGCCGGGCCACGGATAGCTTACCAGCCAGCGCCGCAGGCTTTCTTCCAGCCGCAGGTTTCCCCTGTTTAAATTCCGGGCAAAATTCTCCAAAAAATGGTCAAGATAAAGTGGTATATCAGCCGGCCGTGAACGCAAGGGCGGAATGGTCAGCGGAATAACATTCAGGCGATAATAAAAATCCTCACGAAAGCCGCCTTCTTGCATCATTTTTTCCAGATTCCGGTTGGTGGCGGCAATAATCCGCACATCGACCGGCAGCGGCTGTATGCTGCCAATGCGTTCAATCGAGCGCTCCTGAATAGCCCGCAGCAATTTAGGCTGCAGCGCCAGCGGTAAATCACCGATCTCATCCAAAAACAACGTACCTTTATCCGCCAGCTCAAACTTTCCTTTTTTGCCGGCTTTGTTGGCGCCGGTAAAGGAACCCGCCTCATAGCCGAACAGTTCACTTTCGAATAAATTTTCCGGTACGGAAGGGCAGTTCACCACAACAAAGGGTTGGTCCTTACGTCCGCTTTCCGCATGAATGGCCTTGGCCAGCAATTCCTTCCCGGTGCCGCTTTCCCCCCGGATGAGAACGGTCGCATTGCTGATGGCCACCTGCTGTGCCCTTTGCAGCAATTGAACAAAGGCCGCATCGCGGCCCAGCAACCCGCCGAACACATACTTTCCATTTATTGTTTCCAACGCTTCCTGTACCTGATGCTGCAGCCGCCATTGGTCATCCAGCATGAACAGCTTGCTTTCCAGCAGGCTGCTCATATGGCCCAGGAAAACGAAAAACTTAGCCGAATTGCGCGTTAAACGCTCTCGTTGTTCGGCGGTGAAGGCGATTACGCCAATCACCCCAACCGTCTGTCCGTGCTTTTTGATCGGAAAACCCATCGTGGCAAGCTCCTGGCAACAAAAAGCAGTGGTACAGTTTTTACAGGCACTGTTATCACCGGTGCCGGGAATAAAACCGGGCTTGCCGGTGGCCAGCACTTCACGAAAAAAAGCTCCGTCAGGAATCGGTTGACCAATGCTCTCGGCGTGCAGGCCGGTCCCGCCAATCCTGACACCCTGTTCGTCAATAATCGTAACGGCTATTTCCAGAACGTCAGTGATAGTTTCGGCATATTCCTGGACAAACGGCTGAATATGGGCAATGCCGGAACTGCTCTTTTTCATACCCCTTGCCACCTTCCATACATTCGCACAAATATAATAAGACATATTCGCCTGCGCTCCGGCGCTTTCCTGCCCGTCAAATCCTTGGCAAATATTGTATCGACTGCCGTTGTTGGGTATAATGATAATAGTCTTTGGATTTGGACAGGTAAAGGCTGGAAGGGCATAATATAATAAGTCGCTTAAAAGATGCTCACTGCCGATCACAGCGGAATTGCCGATAATAACCTGCATTCCAACCCAGGGTGTGTGCTTACACTATCCAAAACGTTCCCTGACGGCGCTGCCATACTTCATTAAAATTTCAGGGAATAGGAGCCATTGTTCCTGCAAAATTTCGCGTGCCCTTTAGGGCATGCCTCGTTTGGCGCAAAAAACATTCGCTATAGATCATTCCGTCAGTTTGAAAACACGTCCTAGAATAAACAAGTGAGGTAGAAACATATGAAGATAGGCTTTTTTGATTCTGGTATAGGTGGTATGACCGTGCTGTATCATGCTTTGCGCTTACTGCCCAAGGAAGATTACATATATTACGCTGACACAAAGCATGTGCCATATGGCGAAAAGTCCAAGGCAGACGTAAGAAAATATATATTTGAAGCAGTGGACTTTTTAGTGCGGCAAGGCATCAAGGCTCTGGTTATCGCCTGTAATACAGCTACCAGCGTCGCCGCCCGGGAATTGCGTGAAAAGTACGATTTCCCCATTATCGGTATCGAGCCGGCCGTTAAGCCCGCTATCTTGAAAAGTCAGGAAAGGGGCCGCCGGGTCCTGGTTTTTACGACCAGCCTTACTCTGCGGGAGGAAAAATTCAATAACCTGGTTGCCAGGCTCGACGAAGACCATATTGTCGACGGGCTGGCTCTGCCCGGTCTGGTGGAATTTGCCGAACGGTTTGAATTTAGCGAAGCTGTAGTGCGCCCCTACCTTACGGCGAGATTAGCCCCTTACAAACTGGCTGAGTATGGCACCGTCGTTCTGGGCTGTACCCATTTCCCCTTCTATAAAGACACCATGCAAACGATCTTTACCCCCGAAGTGGATATCATTGACGGTGGCAAGGGTACAGCCGAAAACCTCGCCCGGACCTTGCAGAAAACCAGTCAGCTCCAGCAAGGCACCGGCTCTGTTGAGTATTACATGTCAGGGAGCAAAGTTCAGGACCCCCAACTCTTGCAGCAATATGCCCGCTTACTGGAAAGACTGCATATTCTCGATAACCTGCAGGCTCCTATTTCTCATAAATAAAACTTTCATTACACCTCTTCTTAACCCGCTGTCACTTCGGAAGCGTCAGGACCGTCCCCTTAGCTTAGAAAAATGCCGCCATGGCATTTTTTCTTTTTTTGCAGCACATAGCTTATATTTGTGTTAAAATAACTAATGGTTTGACTGCTTGGAAAGCGTAAAAGAATGCGTGGGAAAAAGTCTGTGAGGTCATTATGCTTTCAGACAGACCGGATATATTACAGGTATGAAAAGAGGAAGAAGCATTGATAACCGCTTGGACTATATTTGAAATTATGGGCATCGTGGCTTTTGCCGTTTCCGGTGCCTTAACGGGAATACAAAAAAGGCTGGATGTCTTCGGCGTACTGGTGCTGGCCATAACAACCGCCATCGGCGGCGGGATACTGCGGGACGTTGTTATCGGCAATACGCCGCCGTTAACTTTCCGGGACCCTACCTTTTTTATTATCAGCTCGCTGGTTACCTTGGTTGTATTTTTTACCTACCGCTGGCTGGAGCAATATAAAAATACCATTCAGGTATTTGATGCCATCGGTTTGGGAGCGTTTACCGCCACCAGCGCCAAACTGGCGCTGCAGCACAATCTGGACTCTTTATTTATTGTTACTACCATCTCGGTTATTACCGGCATCGGCGGCAGCGTCATCCGTGATGTGATTGTGAAGGAAATTCCCTATGTATTCCGTCAGGAAGTATATGCGATCACCACCATCATGGGGGCCATGACCTTTTATTACTCCCAGATGTATCTTGACGGCCCGTTGCCACTATATCTCAGCTTTCTGATTACGACCGGGCTTCGCCTGTGTTGCATCAAATACGGCTGGAATTTCCCGGTCCTCGGCGCTGCGGAAAAGACAATCCCAATTGAGCAAGAACCGGAACACGAATAAAAAACTACCGGGAGCTATTGTCCGCGCTTCCGGTAGTTTTTTATTTGCGGCTTCTTCACCTCCGTATTGGTTCTTTAGCATATATCAGGCTTTAGCGCCTACGATCCGGGCATCGGCAACAGCCAGGCCCTCCGGGAAAACAAACACCGGATTTAAATCGGCCTCCCGGATATCTTCATAGTGGAACGGCAATTGGGAAAACGCTGCAATCGCATCGGCCAATGCATCCAGATCGGCTTTGGCCTGTCCGCGGACCCCCTGGAGAATCGGATAGGTACGAATACTTGCTATCATTTCCCTTGCTTCTTCCCTGCTAACAGGAGCTACCCGCAAAGCGATGTCCTGCAACACTTCCGTATAAATTCCCCCTAAGCCAAAGGCAAGCACCGGCCCGAACTGAAGATCACGGGTCAACCCTAAAATCACTTCCCGGCCACCCTTTAACATAGGATAGATGATGACGCCGCAAAAATCACAGCCGGCCGTGGCTGTCTGTATCGTCTGAAAAGCCTGGGCGGCCTTATCGTCACTGTCGATATTCAGCACCACGCCGCCACAGTCCGATTTATGCAGAATATCCGGCGAGACCACCTTCATAACCACTGGATATCCTAAAGTGTGACAGCCGTCAAGTGCTTCTTCTCTGGTCTTGGCAAAATAATACTCCGGTATAGGGATGCCATTCTTTTGCAATAAAGCCATGGCTTCCGGCTCCAGCAAAGACGGTTTACCTGCCAGGCACCGCTCATCGCCAGCAACCGCCGGTACTGTCAGTTGCCTGGTTTTATAGGCTTCATACTCCGCCATATAGGCCAGAACCCGCACAGCCCGCTCGCCGGAGGGAAAAACAGGCAGTCTGTGATTCCGCAGGAAATGCAGGCTTTCACTTAAGTCGGAGCCAACCTGAAGCACCGAAACAACCGGCTTGCGGCTGCCGGCCGCCGCTATCGCGACACCCTCGGCAACCGGCATGGCCCTCAGGTAGGGAGTGCCAATATACAGTACCAGTGCTGCATCATATTCTTTGAGCGCCTGCTCCAGGCTTTTTTGATATTCTTCCCCGGTACCCTCCACCGTGAGATCAATCGGGTTTCTCACACCGGCATGAACAGGTAAAAACGCCTGCAGTGCGGCCTTTAAATCCGGACTGGGATCAGCCACCACCAACCCCGCTTGATCAGCCTTATCGGCCGACATAACACCGGGACCGCCGGAATTTGTCAAAATCATTACCTTCTTCCCCGACAACGGCGGCAGGTAGGAAAAGCCATTGCACAAATCCAGCATTTCCTCAAGGCTTTCCACCCGAATCGCCCCGGCCTGCTTTAAGGCAGCATCAAACACCTTATCCGACCCGGCCATTGAGCCGGTGTGGGAAAGCGCAGCCCGTTGACCGGTATCGGTACGGCCGGACTTTACTACGATAACCGGTTTTTTTAAAGTTACATCTCTTACCACCCGCATAAATTCACGGCCTTGTGTAACAGTCTCCAAATAAAGAGCGATAACGTTGGTCTCCTTATCCTCTTTTAAATATTGCAGCAGCTCAATGACACTTAAATCCGGACCGTTACCAAAGCTCACAAACTTGGAAATCCCCAGGCCCTGCTCTTTAGCCAGAGCCATAAAAACGCCGCCTACCGCCCCGCTTTGGGAAATCAGTGCAATATTGCCTTGTGGCGGGCTGGTTTCCAAAGTGGCAACCAGCTTGCTCTGCGTACTGACCAGCCCGGCACAGTTGGGCCCGATAAAACGTATCCCGTATTGTCTGGCAACTGCCAGCACTTCCTCTTCAGCAGCAGCATTGCCGATTTCAGAAAATCCTGATGTAATAATTACCGCCGCCTTGACCCCGGCTTTACCGCAATCAGTCAGGACATTCTTGACCGTTGCCGCCGGAGCGGCGATAACCGCCAGATCGACCAGATTCTTAAGCGGCGCAAACGAACTCACACCCGGTACAGGGCCAACCCCCGCTCCTTTGGGATTGACCGCATAAATATTTTCACAGCCGCCCTCGATCAGACGGTGAATCAACACATTGGCCAGTTTTCCGGGAGAGGCCGATCCGACCACAGCTACGCCGCGCGGTGAAAACAGTGCTTGATATTCCATGGTTACGACACCTCCTTATGCTAAAATATCCACATTCTCCTGAGTTACGGCTTTCACCCCTGCCTGAAAAGCAAACAGGTTCTGCTCCGCCGCTTTCGGCCAGCGCCCAGCAATGTCTTCCTTTACCTCTTCCGCCGTAAATCCCAGTTCAGCCCCGGTACTGCCAAAAATAGCACCCATTACAAACAGATTGTCCCGTACCGGCCTCCCCTGAAACTCCGGGAGAAGCTCAGGCGACAGATAATGCAGTTTACCGCCGGCATCCTTCACTTCCCTGCCCACCTGTGACAGCGAGGGATAAGGCGCTCTACCAAGCATAACGGCGGCAGGCTCCCATTTCGAACCGTACAGCAAGAAATCTGCACCCGGTTTTAGATAGCGAATGGCTTTTAGCGATTCCGACAACTCCATGGATATAACCAGATCGGCTTCCTGCTGCGGGATATTGGGGCCAACGGCCTTGCGACCCAGACGGAGCTGCGCTTTGACAAAACCGCCGCGCTGTGCCATCCCTTTTGTCGGATAAAAATTACAGGAAATCCCCTTCTTAAACGCCACACTGGAAATAATTTCGGCGATGGTCAACACCCCTTGACCGCCAACGCCCACAATATAAATATCACAGCTCATCATATTTGCCCTCCTTTACTATAGCCGCTGTAGGACAAACGGCCATACAGAGGCCGCAGCCATTGCACTGCGCCTGATCTATCGCAACGGCAGCCTCGCCCAGACTGATTGCCGGACAACCGGTGATAACAATACAGCTTTTGCACTTGGTGCAAGCTTCCATTTTTACGGTTACCGGTTCGTAAGCAACTTTACGGCGGGAAGCCTGAATGGCACATTCGCGCCGGGCCAATATAACTTTGACTCCAGAGAGGCCGATTGATTTTTCGATAGCCGCCGTGGTGGCCTTTAGATCATAAGGATCAACTATAGTCAAGTGATCCACACCCAATCCGGCAATCACTTTCGCCAAATCAAGCTGCCGACAGGAAGTCTGCTGATAATCGAGAATAGTGCCCGGATTAACCTGCATGCCGGTCATGGCCGTCCAACCATTATCCATCACGATAACTGTCAAATTTACATTATGTTGAATGGCATTGATCAAGCCCGGAATACCCGCATGAAAAAAGGTAGAATCACCGATAGTAGCCAGTACTGGCTTTGCCACACCGCCGTAAATAAACCCCTGGGCCATCGGGATGCTGGCGCCCATGGACACTTCGGTCCAAAGCGTGTTGAATGGCGGGTTGATGCCTAATATGGTACAGCCGATATCACCGGTAACGATGATTTCACTGCTTTTATACTTTAGATTGCGGATGGCTTTATTAATAGCCATATAGGTGCCGCGATGCGGGCAACCGGCGCAGGTGGTGATCGGGCGGGCGGCGGCATGTTGTTCCGGTTGCATGTCCGGCGCCAATGCTTCCTGCGGACAAGCCAGGTTAAGTGCCTTACAAATTCCCTGCAAAATCAGTTTTGCATCGTACTCACCGATGCGGCTGAAAGTTGCATCATTTTTACCGACAATAGTAACCTTAACACCCAGTTTATAGGCTTCCATGTACAGACGATTTTCCAGTAAAGGCTCCAGTTCCTCGGCAACCAGCACGGTGGAACAGTGGGACAACAGCTCCTTCATCTCATCCACCGCAAAGGGAATGGTATGAGTGAGCTGCAAAGTGGAAGGTTCCGGCAGCGAAAGCTGCAGTTCGTCGGCAAGACTGAGCGCCTCATCCACATAGCTGTTTACAACACCGACTGAAACGATCCCCAGGCCGCCCGGCTGCTTGGCCAGCTTCAGACGATCCCAGCGCGCGGCGGTGATCTCTTGCTTGGCCTTGTCCAACCGCTCCAGCAATTCACGGTGCTGAGTCATGGCGATAACCGCTCCGGCCTTGGTGTATTTGGCAATATTTCTCTCCAACCCAGGGTTTTTATTCGCCGGCAGAACCCGTTCTTCCACCTCCACCATGCCGTGAGACTGGGCAACATTGGTTGTCGAACGGATAAAGACCGGCGACTGGATAGCTTCCGACAAGACAAAGGCATACTTGGTTAAATCATAAGCTTCCTGCAATGTCCCCGGTTCCAGCATCGGCATATCCGCCATAACGGCAAAATCGCGGGAATCCTGCTCACACATGCCGGCATTTACACCCGGATCGTCCGCTACATAAATAACCAAGCCACCGGTACAGCCCGAATAGGCAATACCAATAATGGAATCATACGCCACATTGACTCCCGACATTTTCATGGTGCACATAGCCCTTGAACCGACCATTGCACTGGCAGCGGCTACTTCAAAAGCCACCTTTTCATTGGTACTCCACTCAACGCTGGTTCCGGGAAGTTCTTTATTCCAGAGACTGGCAATCACTTCCGTCGAAGGAGTCCCCGGATATCCCGCTATTACTTTGACGCCGGCACGCAAGGCACCTAAGGCGATGGCTTCATTCCCACTGACCATTTTCGCTGTCATAATAAAAACCTCCTTATGCTTTCTGCACCCGTTTATTTCTCTTTGGAAACCCTGATTTGAGGAGCCTGCCGGACTGGCGAGAGATTTTTTCGGCTGGCGAGAAAGTAAAACCGCAGGATAGCGATCCCTATTTCAAGGTTTTACTAACGCAGCCAGATGGAAAAAGATCGGTCAGGCCGGGCAGTGTGAATAAATCAGTGGTTCCCTAGATTGCAACAACATCCGCCGTAGGTTCTCCCGCCAGAACTTTCGCCGCATTGTCTGCCGCCCGGTATTTCAGTTCAGCAAGCGCCTCTTCCGATAAATAGGAAATATGAGGGGTCACTAAAATCTGCGGGCAGCGCAAAATGACATCACGACGATCAGGCGGTTCCTGCTGCAGCACATCCAGCACAGCTCCGGCAATCTTCTTTTCCCGGACTGCCTGTAGCAGATCTTTCTGGTTTACCACACCGCCGCGCGACGTGTTGATAAAATAGGCAGTCGGTTTCATTTTATTAAAATCTTTATAGGAAAGGAGCGAAGCCGTAGCCTCGGTAAAAGGAGTGTGCACACTGACATAGTCAGCCTGAGCCAGTCCCGTATCGAAGTCCACATTTTCGACTCCGTATGTTTTCGCTGTTTCCGTCGTCAAATGCGGGCCGTAAGCCAGCACTCTCATCCCTAGAGCTTTTGCCTTCCTTGCTGTCATCCAGCCGATTTTGCCAAATCCGATAATAAAGAGCGTTGATTTGCTGACCCGCTTTACCGGGTGGTTAACGGCCTGTGCCCCCCATAAGCCCTGTTTGATCGGCAACTGCCAGTCAGTCAGTTGTTTATTGAAATGATAGATGCTGGCCATCACATAATCCGACAGGTCTTCATTACAATACCCCGGCACATTGGTAACCAGAATTCCTTTATCTTTAGCACTTCTTACATCTACCTTGTCATAACCGGCGCCATATACCGCAATGACTTTACAGTTTTCTAATTCTTTAATGACATCCGCCGACATAGCAATATTAACCTGGCAGATAATGGCATCTGCCTTTTTCCCGAAATCAGCCAGATCGGCAGCAAACTGCTCTCCGGAAAACCGAATGGTACAATCAGGAAATTTACGGGCTAAAACATCTTTCTCAGTTTCATAATCAGGCCACTCTTCATCAATAATCCAAATAAGCGGTTGCAAAGCCTTCACCTCCCACTAATACACTCGTAAACACAATGACCTGCCGCGCACTATCCATCTTTTCTCTCTTTATAAATCGTAGTAATCACACCTTTGGCAGGCTTCCTATCCCGGTTAACCAAAATGACAGACGGAGTTTCTCCCTGTCCGGCCTCAATTCGGCAAACATCGCCGGCCCTGAGCCGATAATTCCGGCCATCCACACTGACAGTCAAACCGCCCTGCCAAACATATAAAACCAGGATACCGGTCTCACCGGTAATATCCTGATCAAATGTAAGCCGCTGCGGCTCCTGTCCTGTAAGAAAAAGCGGAGCAACGCTGCCGCGATAAGGCGTACGGGTCATCAGGTTAAAATCGGTTGCCCGGCCATAACAATGGGTCCGCCAGTCTCCCCAAAACGTATCCTGCGTAAATGGCCGCAGAGCTGTCTCATAATGCCCCTCATGGACCAGCCGGACCTGGCCCCGCAATAAGAGCAGGATTCTTTTTACCTCAGGCAAGGCTGTAAAAATCGATTCCGGATCATCTACCGTTGCCACGCTCAGGCGCCAGGAAAAATTTCTTTCCTGATAGGAAGCTCCGGGCGGATCGATTAATAATTCGGTGGTCGCACCGCCCGACCAGGCTGTGGTTTTACACTCATGACCTCGTACAATGCTGACAAAATGGTTATGCATGGATACTCTTCACGCTTTCTTCGTGGATTAATTCCATAGCCTGCCGTTTGTATTCAATAAACTGCTCCGATATTTTCACGTGATAATCGCGGGGTCTGGGCAGCTCCACATTAATAATTTCCTTAATCGATCCTGGCCGCGAGGTCATCACCACCACCCTGTCTGCCAGGAATACGGCTTCTTCAATATCGTGGGTAACCATCAGAATGGTTTTGGGATATTTTTGCCATACATCCAGCAGCAGTTCCTGCATCAGGCCACGAGTTTGCATATCCAAAGCCCCAAAGGGTTCATCCAGCAGCAGAATTTCCGGATTGTTGGCCAGCGCCCGAGCCAGTGCTACCCGTTGCTTCATTCCGCCGGACAACGCCTTCGGATAGGATTTTTCAAAGCCTCGCAAACCCACAATATCCACATAGCTCCGGGCAATGTCCCGGCGTTCTTGCTTGGGCATCTGTTTCTGCGTCAAACCGTATTCAATATTCTCCTCAACCGTCAGCCAGGGAAATAACGTATAGGCCTGGAACACCATACCCCGGTCGGCGCCCGGCTCTTTAATTTCTTTCCGATCAAGAATGATTTGTCCCCTGGTCGGTTTGGTCAAGCCGCCCACCATTCTGAGCAGCGTGGATTTGCCACAGCCCGACGGTCCCAATATGGAAACAAACTCGTTGGGGGCAACACTCAAATAGGTTTCGTCCAGCGCCGTTATGGTTTTTCCCTGTGTTTCAAACTCTTTGGTCACACCATAAACCACCAAATAATCATGGCTCGTTTCCATCTAACTCACTCCTAACTTGGCTTCACCATTACGGCTCAGCTCCAGGGAAATAATTTGCGCTGCAGCATTTTAAAGCAATAATCAAAGGCCAGGCCAATTAAACCAATAGACAAAATGCCGACAAATATATTGGCCGTTGACAGCATCCGCTGTGATTGAATAATCATATAGCCAATACCGGAAGAAGCACCAACCAGTTCGGCCACAATCACATAGGTCCAGGCCCAGCCCAGCACCATGCGTACTGCGTCCAAAATAGCCGGCATACTGGCCGGCAGGATAATTTTCCAGAGCACTGCCGCCTTGGAAGTTCCCAGGGTATAGGCAACTTCAATTAAATCACCGGAAACCTTTCTGGTAGCCACGGCCACCATTAAGACCAGTTGCGGCAGACTGCCGGTAATAATAACAGCAATCTTCTCCGGTTCATCCACACCGATCCACAAAATGAACAGCGGAATAAACGCCGATGCCGGCAGATAGCGGACAAAGGACATAATCGGCTCCAGCAAGGCTTCCACCGGGGTATAGGTTCCAATCAGAATGCCCAGCGGTACAGCCACCATGGCGGCGATAACAAACCCGGCCATAACCCGGATAATGGTAATAAGAATATCCTGACTATATCCCAGTTCGGCAAACAGCTTTACTGCAGCCTGCGCCGCTGCCGTTGGCGTAGGCATGAACAGAGCATCGACCATACCGCTATACGTCAACAGGCCCCACAGGATAAACACCGCGCCAAACGTAGCGGCGCCTAAAACAGCATATACCTGCGGCGTGATGCTTTGCCGCGGGGTAAATGAATCTTTAATCGTGGAGAACAGAGCTTTATCTTCACTGTTATACTTAACCATAAACTCCGCTCCTTTCGCTACTTCTACCTGTTTGTACATAGCAAACACCCTTTTTTGATTACTTTTTGCACAACGTTGATACCCGTATGATAGATTAAAAATTTGTAGCTCGGATACTTTAAGATCAGCAGGTCGGCCTGCTTCCCTGGCTCAATACTTCCTAGCCGTTCCGCCCGGTTCAAGGCGGCGGCGCCGTTCAGTGTCAGGGCCGTAAGCGCCTCTTCCGCCGTCATTTTCATCTTGATACAGGCCAGGGCCAAAAGCAGCGGCACCGAATAGCTAAAACAACTTCCCGGATTGAAATCACTGGCCAGGGCCACCGCACATCCGGAATCAATCATGCTGCGGGCTGCCGCAAAGGGCTCATTCAAACAAAAAGCCGTACTGGGCAGCAAGGTGGCAATCACCCGGTTGCGGGCCAACGCCTGTATTCCGTCCTTAGAAGCATGCAATAAATGCTCGGCAGAAACGGCTTGCAATTCACCGGCCAGCTCAGCCCCGCCCAGCGAGCAAATCTCATCGGCATGAAGCTTAAGACCAAAGCCTAATTCCCGGGCTTGCAGCAACAATCGCCGGGACTGTTCCAGTGAAAAAACACCCTGCTCGCAAAACACATCACAAAACTCAGCCAAACCTCTTTCCTTGACGACAGGCAGCACCTCTGCCAATAAAAAGTCAATATAGGACTCCTCCCGGCCGCGATATTCCGGCGGAACAGCATGGGCTCCCATAAACGTGCTAACCAGTTCCAGTGGATGGTCCTGCGCCAACGCCTGCATGACAGTCAACTGTTTGAGCTCCGTTTCCCGCTCCAGACCGTAACCGCTTTTGCCTTCTACCGTGGTGATCCCGAACGCCAGCATGGCGTCCAGACGATCTTTTCCCAGCCGGTATAATTCCTCTCTGCCGGTTTGCCGGGTATGCCGTACCGTACTGCCGATACCGCCGCCGGCAGCCATAAGTTCCATATAAGTACTGCCTGTAAGTCGTAGCATAAACTCATCCGCCCGGTATCCGCCAAATAGGAAATGAGTGTGCGAGTCCACGAAACCGGGAATGACACTCTGACCAGCGGCATCAATCCGCTCATACTGACGCAGATCATACCGGGAGGCAATCACCGCCGTCTGGTCTACCGCCTGAATCATTCCATCCTCAATCACAACGGAAGCATGCTCTATCCGGCTAAGATCATTCATCTCCCGACCGAATTTAGCCTGCCCTCCCACCGGCGTCACTACTTCCGCGGCATTTTGTATGACTACACCTTTCATAACAGCATCATTCTTTCCAATATTTTTTGACCTGCTTCGCAACCAACTGATCGTCAGCTACATAGGGCAGCGTGATTTGGCTTACCCCCCGGTACCTCTGATTGTACTCCAGGGAGGTTGCGATGGAATGCTCGTTACGGGCCCAGTTGCGCCGGGCAACGCCGCCCATAACATCCCACAGCATGGCGCTTTTGATAATCTCATCCACCCGGGTACTGCCATCCAGGACCAGGCCAAACCCACCGTTAATAGATTTGCCAATGCCCACGCCACCGCCGTTATGCAGGGCAATCAGGCTCATCCCTCTTGCCGCATTCCCGGCGTAACACTGAACTGCCATATCGGCCATGACATTACTGCCGTCCTTGATATTGGCCGTCTCTCTAAACGGTGAATCAGTACCGCTGACATCGTGATGATCACGGCCCAGCATAACCGGCCCGATGTCCCCCTTGCGAACCAGTTCATTAAACTTAAGAGCGACAGCCATTCGGCCCTCGGCATCCTGATATAGAATCCGGGCCTTAGTGCCAACTACGAGTCGATTCTTTTCGGCATCCCTGATCCAGTTGTAATTGTCTCTATCCTGATAGCGCCGGGAAGGATCTATACATTCCAGCGCCGCCTGATCAGTCTTTAACAAATCACTTTCCTTGCCGCTTAAGCATACCCAGCGAAACGGTCCGTAACCGTAATCAAATAGCTGCGGTCCCATAATGTCTTCCACATAGGATGGGTAAACAAAACCGTCTTTTTCGTCCCTGCCGTTTTTGGATATTTCTTTTACGCCGGCATCATAGACAGCTTTCAAAAAAGAATTTCCATAATCAAAAAAATACGTCCCCTGAGCGACACAGGCTTTAATCAGCTCATAATGCCTTTGCAGCGTTCGATCTACCAATTGCTTAAACCGTATCCGGTCCTTGCTTAATAACTCGGTACGTTCGGCGAAGGAAATTCCCTGAGGACAATAGCCACCTTCATATACAGCATGACAGGAGGTTTGATCGGACAGGATGGGGATTTTAATCTTACTGGCTACCGCATATTCCAGCAAATCGACAATATTGCCGTGATAGGCGATGGACAGGGCTTTTTTCTCCCGCATGGCCTGAGCAGCCCAGGCAAACACTTCCGCCAAATCGCTGGATGACTTTTGTATCCAGCCTTGCTGCAAACGGGTATGGATCCTGGATTCATCCACCTCGGCAATAATGCCCACACCGTTGGCAATCTCAATAGCTTTAGGTTGTGCCCCGCTCATCCCGCCAAGACCGGAGCTGACAAACAACAACCCTCTTAAATCACCGTCAACCGGAACCTGATAATGCATACGGCCGACATTAAGCAACGTGTTATATGTGCCGTGGACAATGCCCTGCGGGCCGATATACATCCAGCCGCCGGCGGTCATTTGCCCGTAATTGGCTACTCCCATTTGCGCTGCCGTTTCCCAGCTTTCCTGATTGTCGAACATACCAACCATCATCGAATTGGTAATAATAACCCGTGGAGCGCCGGGATGCGACTTAAACAGTCCCAGGGGATGTCCGGACTGTACCACCAGTGTCTGGTCTTGTGTCATGCTCTCCAGATATTTTTTTATGAGCCGGTATTGCATCCAGTTCTGACAGACGCTACCCGTTTCACCATAGGTGACCAGTTCATAGGGATACAAAGCCACCTCAAAATCCAGGTTATTGTCCATCATCACCTGGAAAGCCTTTCCCTCCAGACAGCATCCCTTGTATTCCGTGACCGGACGGCCATAGATTCTGCCGGACGGTCGAAAACGATAGCCGTATATTCTGCCCCGGTTGATCAGTTCATCTAAAAACTCGGGAATTATTTGCTCATGATACTGAGGCTCAATATAGCGCAACGCATTTTTTAACGCGATCTCCGTCTGTTCCTTGGATAAGTTGAATTTTCTGGCCGGTGCCCTGCGGATATGGGGGGCGAATTCCGGCATATCCGGCAGAGCTTCATCAAGCCTGATCTGCATGGCGTCTTTAATCTGCTTTTGATAAGCCATCTGGTCTTGCCTCCTCAGCTATGCATTGAATCTGGGCGTGCCTGCCACGGAGAAACGATAAGGGTTTTAAAACCGCGTCATTTCTCCGCAAACCTGCACGGCCTGTTTATTTGACTATGAAGCTGCCATTGATCATTTCGTCAAGATTGGGTTTTTCCTGAATCAGTTTTTCCTTCAGCCACAAGTCGGCGGCCTTTTCACTCACTTCGTAAATCAGGCCTTTCTTACCGTCAGTGCCGAAATAAGTCTTATTGCCGGCCTGATCATAAAACTCTACATCAGGCAGCGATTGGGTAAACTCTTCAACCGACTGGCCCATAGCCTTGGCCATAATTTTATTGGCATCCTCCGGATTGGTCTTCATATATTCAATGGCGTCATACCAGCCCTTTACAATACCTTCCACACTGTCCGGGTATTTATCGACAAAATCCTTGCGTAATGCCAGGGAATCCACAATGACCCCGGGAGTTTCCTTGCTGGAAACCAGCACATGACCGAAACTTGTTTTGGTAGCATTGGTCAGCCAAGGCTGCCAGGTTACGGCCGCGTCAATTTTGCCGGCTACAAAGGCTGCCCCGGCATCACCGGCCGTCATGCTCTGAACCTTGATGTCATTGAAGCTTAAGCCTTCTTTACCCAGTAAATACTGGAACCAGAAGTAGCTGGCACCACCGGTGGTGTCCAACCCAACCGTTTTGCCTTTTAAATCCTTCAGGCTGGCGATTTCCTTTTTAGCCACCACACCGTCACCGCCGCTGGAAGTATCCAGCGCCAGCATCTGAACGATTTTAATGCCGGCTGCCTGGGTCATAACCTGGGTATCCACCGTACTGGCCATCCCTTGAATTTTGTCAGCCGCCAGGGCGGTCTTTCTGTCGCCGGCGCTTTGAATGGTTTGCATCTCTACATCAACACCATGCTTCTTAAAGAATCCTTTTTCTACGGCTACATACAGCGGCGCGTAGCCAATCCAGGAAGAAGCGCCAATTTTCACCGTACCGTTGTAGGCTTTGGCGGCTGTTTCCGCCGGCTTCGTTTCCTTACTACCGCCGCAGCCGGCAAACAACGCAGCGACAAGCGCAAGGACCATCACCAGAGAGAATACGTTTCTAAATGATTTACACATACTGCACACCCCTCTTATTTTTTGATTATCTTTCTAGTACCCTGTCAATCCTAACACTGTAGAATCATGGCGAAGCTATTTTTTGCAAGACAAGGGGGAGGAAGGAAGCATACCGGTAGTATGCTGACTGACGACAACGAAGGCTTGCGGAAAATAGACCGTCAGTATTCACGGGATAAAGGTTGATAAGGTACTATCCCTGAAACCTGAACTGAGAAAGGCCGTTCACCTCCTTCGCACTGGCAAATTATCAAACGGGGAATAGGACTTGGGGTTGGACTTTTAGGGATTCACAAGATCGGCAGGAATTTCTCCTTTTAGCATGGTAATGATATTGCCCACCACCCGCGTCTTAAGTTCGGTATACGAATCTATCGAAATGTAGGAAATATGTGGTGTAACCAGGATTTTGTCACAGTGAAGGATGGCTTCATCACCCTTAGGCGGCTCATTGGCAATCACGTCTACGGCAGCGCCGGCGATGCTGCCGTCCTGGACCGCTTTGATCAGGTCGTCTTCCACCAAAATCCGGCCCCGTGCCGTATTGATGAGATAGGCTGTCGGCTTCATCAGCTTAAACTCCCGGTAAGCAAGCAACCCTTCGGTTTCCGGAATATAAATGGCGTTTACACTGACAAAATCGGCCTGCGCCAGACCTGCCGCCAATTCTACCTTTTCCACGCCGCAGGCCGCCATCGTTTCCCGACTCACATACGCATCATGGGCCAGTACTTCCATATGGACGGCTTTTGCCCGGGCGGCCACCACCCGGCCAATACGACCGAACCCGACGATCAGCAGCTGGGAGCCCTTTATTCGACGTACAGGCTTGGCAACCGCCTGCGCGCCCCATAGTCCTTGCGCCATACTGTCGGCATAAGTAGTGAGACGCTTATTAAAGTGATAGATGGCAGCCAATACATAGTCGGCAAGATCTTCGGCGCAATAGTTGGATACATTGGTCACTTTTATGCCTCTGGCCTTTGCCGCCTGGATATCGACCCGGTCAAAACCGCCGCCATATACCGCGATTGCTTTACATTTCGGCATTTTCTCCAGCATAGCTGCCGTAATGTAGGCATATACCTGACAGATGACGGCGTCCACCTGATCGCCAAACTCGGTCAAATCGGCGGCTATATCATAGGTTGAATATTTTATCGTACAGTTCGCATAGGCCTTGTTCAGAATTTCTTTCTCTATTTCATAATCAGGCCATTCTTCATCAATGATCCAGATCAACGGATTGCTCGACATAGCTGCCTCCTATTTTTGCCGGACGGTAATCGTCCCTTTATCCGCATCGACTTCGACCCAGTCGCCATTTTGGGCGGCAGTGTAAAAAGCCGTTTCCACACAGTCTACCATTGGCGTTTCCATGATGATAGCACTGGCCACCAGCGTGGTATCGGGATTTCTAATAATCAACGCTTTCGGTTCGGTGCCTTTCATTTTTAACTGATACAGGCCGTCCGCCTGCACCACCGAACTGCCTTTCCCGTTAGGAAACACCAGTACTTTACCGGCTATCGACTGTCCCTCCAGGCAGTGATTCTTTTCAATAACAATGCCTGTCTGAGGATCAACCAGATAGAAGCAAAAATCATCACTGGAGAATAATACCTCTCCCGAAGCCTTGCCTTCGGAAATTTTATGACAGCTAAATACCTGTTCCACTAGCACTCACCTCTCAATGCAATTTCAACCGATTCTTCCAGGCGGCGAATTACGAAAGACATATCGCGGCGCCGGGTATAGTAGGCACATTTCGGTGAATCGGTAACGCCTTTTTTCCCATAAAGGAAATGCCAACAGGGCTGATCCATACAGGTGTCCTGCGCCAAATCGCCACCGGCCGCCTGCAAAATCTCCAGATACCCCATTCGCCTGGCCAGTTCGGTTGTCAGCGAGGACGTCATAATCCAGAGAGGAACGGCCAGCTTTTTCCCTTTTACCAGGTTTGCCACTGTAGCCACCTGATTGATAGTAAAATGCGGACAACCAAAGAGCGCAAAATCGATTTTTCCGCCTTCATCAGTCAAGGCATCGTGCATTTCTTTCAAATCCTGGTTGGTAATAGTAACCACTTCCGGCGGTTTGTCACCCTGGAAGGCAGCCTCCAGCGTTTTTGCCTCAGGCGTTACCCCGACAATATGATACAAGGCCACGTTACCGCCGGTATTAAGCTGTGCTCCCAAATTCATCAACGACTCCGGCTTGGGCTGTAAGGGCAGTCCGCTGAACACAGGGATTTTAAAGCCGGTTTTCTTCGGTGTCACATAGCCCAGCAGTTGGTAATCAAAATCACTCTTGATATCGGCCTCCACTTCCACCAGGATTTGCCCCTTGCGATTTTCTTCCAGCAAATAACCATATAAAGGCGCCACGCCGGTCACGGCAGCACACAGGGCGCTTTGCGCCGCTTCCCGGTTGGTTCTGGCACCATACACCGAATTGATAAACGGCGTGGCGCTGGATTCGGAATAGGCGGTAATTTCCCCAAAACGCGGCACATTTTTCTCCAGATAGGGTGTACAGTTGTAAGTCAGTGTAGCACCAATCTTCCGGTAGGCTTCCCGCGTCCTTTTGATAATAGCTTCATCCTCCGGCGCAATGGTCGTGATCCCCTGAAAATACTCCAGATTAAATCCAGGGTTTACCGTCGGCGAAACCCGGCAAACCGCCCCACCGGCAACCAGTTTTTCCACAAACCACAAATCAGCCTCCTGATTGCTTAACGCGACATGCGTCCGGGAAACGGGCACCATCCTGTCCGCATGATACGCTTCACCAATAGCCACCTGAATTTTCATAGCCAGAGCTGTTCCGGCACCGTATTTGCCGTCCAGCATGGCTTGCTCTTCTTGGGTTAATTTCATCTCGTTCCCCTCCATCTAAAAATTCATTTACTACTCTTCAAATTTATCCATAACCCGTTCAACCGCCTGAAGAATTGCCTGTTCTGTCACGGTAAGCAGCTTGCCGTCCCTCACACAGACTCTGCCGTCAACCACCACAGAACGAATGGCCGTAGGCTGCATAGAATAGACGATGTTCGGAAGCAGCTGTTCACCGGAACGGGAAATCGGGCGCATAGAAAGATCGGCCGTGGAAATTCCAACAAAGTCGGCCTTATGGCCTGTTTGAATGCTGCCAACCGGCAGATCCAGTACCGTAGCACCGCCGATTGTTCCCATGGCAAACGCCTGCTGGTGAGTCACCGACATGGCGTTTAACGTATTGGCTTTCTGCAGCAGGGCCACCATCCGCATTTCCTCAAAAACACTGATCCGGTTATTGCTGCAAGCCCCATCGCTGCCCAGGCCGATGCCGACACCGGCCCGCATCATTTGGGGAATGTTGGTAATTCCGTCGGCCAAGAACATATTGCTGGAAGGGCAATAGGCCAGCCTGCCGCCCTTGACGCCCAGTGTCTCAATCTCGCTGTCACTTAGCCATACACCGTGAATGATGACCATATTATCGTCGACAACGCCGATCTTATCTAAAAGCTCAATCGTCCGCAGGCCGTACTTTTGCCGTACTTCCTCCACTTCAAACATTTCCTCGGCCACATGAATATGAAACGCTGTGTTCAATTCCTTAGCCAGGCGGTACCCGGCCTGAATCATTTCCAGGGAAGCAGCATGCAAGCTGTGCGGCGCCGGAACGATCGTTACCATATCCTGATCGGCATACCGGAAAGCCAATTGCCGGGTATGCTCCACAGCCTCGGCAACCGATTCCAAATAACCCTGCGGTGCTCCGTTCCAGTCATACATGGTACGGGCCAGGCAGAGGCGGATGCCGATATCCCTAGCTGCCCGGATAACCGCTTCATCGCTTTCCGTGCCGTTATTATGAACATAAAAGAAATCACTTACGGTAGTAACACCGCAGCGCAGCATCTCGCCAAAGGCAAACAACGCTCCGGTGTAAATGTCCTCGGTTGTCAAGCGAGGCGAGAACTTATATAACGCGTTATCACGCCATTCCAAAAACGGCCGGTCGGCGGCGATGCCGCGCAGCAGGCTTTGAAAAGAATGATTGTGGGCATTCACCGTTCCCGGTACCAGAATCATATCTTCCCATACTTCCACAACAGCGTCCCGGTGTTTATCCACCATACTTTGCACCGGCCCAATATCGCTAATGAAAGTATCACTAACCAACACGGCCATATTTTTCTGAAAGTTATTCTTAACGTAAACATACTCCGGTATATAAAGACGCTTCATTCAATTCAGCTCCTTATCGAGAATCAATACAGCCTGTAGCAGTGCGTTGCCGGCTTTGATAATGTCCCTCATATCCGTTTTCTCTTCCGGGCAATGACTTTTTCCATTAATACTTTGGACAAACAGCATACCGGTTTTAGTAAAATTGACCATATGAGCCGCATCATGACCGGCCATACTGACCAGACTTACACACGGTTCCTCCAGTTTGCGGAGACTTTTATTCAATACGTCGATAATCTGCCGGTCCATGGCCACCGCCGCCTGGTCAAGAATCACTTCCCGCCGGATAACGACCTTTCGCTGTTTCTCAATCTGTTCCGCAATCCGGTCTAATTCCCTGATAAACTGCTTACTGACCGCGGTTTGCGAGGTTCTAAATTCCAGAATAAGCTCGACCTCACCGGGAACAATATTGGCCGCATTGGGGAATACCTCCAGTGAACCAATGGTCCCAACCACATCCTCGCTATTACATTGTTTAACGTATTCCTCAAATTCCAGAGAAAAGGCTGACGCCGCCATGAGAGCATCTCGCCGGTCCGACATAACCGTCGTCCCGGCATGGTTGGCTTCGCCGGTAATAGTGATTTTTTCCCGGTAGATTCCGGTAATATGCGTTACAATTCCCAAGGCCAGTTGTTTATCAAACAAACGCCGTCCCTGCTCAATATGGCATTCCAAAAAAGCACTGATTTCCCCGGGCCGCAGGCGATCCTCCTCGACCATCTCCAGATCACCGCCTGCTTTTGCCACAGCAGCCTGTAGGGAGCTTTGATCAATCTTACTTACTACTTTAATTAAGATATCCTTGCCCAGCTTGCCGGAAATAGTCTTGCTGCCCAAGGTGGACAGCCCATAGGGATTGGGTTCCTCACCGGCGAAGGAAACCACGGTCAGCGGATGCCGCAGGCTTATACCGTTTTCCTTTACCGTCTGCAATACCTCGGTGGCCAGTAAAACACCAAGAGCCCCGTCATAAGCCCCGCCATTGGGGACGGTATCATGGTGAGAACCAAGTACAATAGGCGGTAGCGACTCACAGCCGGACAAAACTGCCCACATGTTGGCGATAGCATCCATCCTGGTCGAAATACCGATTTCCTTTTCCCACAAAGCCTGCAAAAACTCCCGCGCATTTAAATCGGCTTCACTGCCGAAGGGACGGTCAATACCGCCAGTTTCTTGATTAGCGCCGAAAACAGCCAGTGACTTTAAGTTATTTTCCAGCCTACCCGCATTAATCTGATAACAGGTCTCCAGTGTTTGCTGATTTCTTATACATGCTTTCAAGTTAATCACTCATTTCTATCGGGAAATCATTCATCAAATTTCTGATAATAAATATTTCTCGTTGCTTCCAGTTTTTCTAAAGCATTTAAGCGCTGGTCCAGACCGCTGATCCGTTTGGCCACATCTCTGAGCAGCAGGTTAAGAAAAATCATCGGCGTGCTGTAAATATCAAAAATCGAAGAAACCGTAATCGGTACATGGATAATGGGGCTGGCTAGCTGGGAAACCGGCGATATGATGCTGTCGGTTATTGCAGCAATGGCAAAACCCCGTTCCTTCAGTTCCTGTAACTTTTCAATGAGGATATTAGGATACCGGGGAAATACGATGGAAAAGATCAGGGTCTTCCCCGGTTTCTCCAGAGCCAGCGTATCCCATTCCGGATGGTGTGGCGTAAGCTGCACAACATTGCTGCGTATTTTATTTAATATGTAGAACGTGTAAGGCAGCATCGTTGCCGACATCCGGGCCGACAACAGTACAATTTTCTCGGCCGCCACCAGTTGCTGTACCAGTGCGTCATAGGCCTCCTGGCTTAAAATCGACTCCAATTCGTCGATATTCTTATGTTCCATGTCCAGTATATTGCGAATCTTATTGTTGTTCCCGTTTTGCGAGATGTACTGCAGCCGCTGCGGTGCGGTAATTTCCTCACTGACAAACTTTTGCAGACTCCGCAGAAAATCGTTATAACCCCGGTACCCTAGGGCGCTGCAAAACCGTGAAACACTTCCCTGGCTGATATTGGCTTCCGCCGCCAATTCCCCGGCAGTCATAAAAATAATACTCATATAGTTTTTTTCAATATAACTCGCCAGTTTCTCATAAGTGGGAGAATCCTGTGAGATATCAACCATTTTCTGGATCAGGTTCTGTAATTCTTTAATCCGCGTTACGACCATGCTACAGCCTCCTTATGTTAAGTAAGAATGATGAATCCATTCACAATCAAATAAATAATAATGACGTCATTCATATTGGTGTAAAAAAAATCACTTCAAGCAGATTATTTTTACACCAAAAAGGCGCTTAAAAGACCATACGGTCTTCTAAACGCCCTTGTTCAGAATTACTATGTGATTTTTTGTTTTAAGGAATATGTCCTATAAACAAAAATGTCCAAAAATATATTTACATATTTTTGGACATCATCGTCACAGAATTTATTATTTGCTTATAAACTATCACACTCAATACGCTTTGTCAACCAAGACATAGTATTTTATTGAAATAAGTTCGCTCCAAATCATAGTTTTCTAAAAAGTCGGCCAACTGTTGCTTGCTCTTACTACCTTCTCAGTCCTAATGTTATAAAATAATGGTTGGTCTATTTCGCAACACACGGCGAAGATAGTAAGCCTACCGACATGCGGACTGCAACAACGAAGGTTTACAGAAAATAGGCATCAGTATTCACAGAATTAGCGCTGATAAGATATTTGCCATCTGTTTAGAACCGATCAATTCGGGCCTCATCAAGACAGGTTTAGTTTCTTAACGGCCCACTCCGCCATTTTCCTTACCTTAGCATGACTGTTGTTACACGCAGCGTAAATAGCCTCTTTATACTTTTCCTGATATTCGTTTACCATTGCGTTAATCACATTAACTTTCCACTTCCAGACATCGTCTTTTGTGATATAAAAAAACTTGGCTGTCAGGATTTGCTGAAGAAGCTCATAATCCATGCTAAGAATTTTTTCCAGGGAAATATGCTCGCTTATTTCCGCTAAGAAAGGAAATTCCCCTGTTGCTTCCCAGCGGTTTTTATTCATCGGACAAACGTCCTGGCAAGCATCGCATCCATAAATCCAGCCGCCCATTTGAGCATTATACGTTTCTTGCGGCAGGTCCCGTCCGCCAAAGGTAGTGAGGAAAGAAATACAGGATAATGGGTTCATCGTATACGGTTTTGCTAACGAAGCGGTGGGACAGGCTTTGACGCACCGGTTACAATGCTCGGAGCAGGCCTTTACCGTTGGTGTATCGATCAATTCCAGCTCCTGGTCAATCAACCAGGCTTCTAAATGGACCCACGATCCGGATTCGGTATAAAAGAAATTATTTCTGCGAACTATGCCAAGCCCGGCTTTTACCGCAGCCCAACGAACCGCCGTGATGCCAAATTTCCGCTTCGCTTCCGTTTTAAGCCCCATTTTTTGCATAGCTGCTTCAAATTGCAAGCTGGCCTGGTATCCGGCGGTGTGCTCATCTATTCTGCTGTCAAATAAGTAGGCTTTGCCGACCAACCCTTGCAGATGATCAGGCATCTGGTATTTTCCGTATTGCTCCACGCAAACAACAACTGATTTTGCCCAGGAATAGGTATCCTGCAAATGAGCAAAGCCTCTAAAACGTTCGTAGAAGGGTTTGGTCTGCGGCAGATACTCCATCCGTTCATTGAGTTTATCCTCATAACCGGCCATATCCGCTATTTTAATAATGCCGCACTTTTCATACCCCACAGCCAGTGCCGCACTCTTGATTTGAAATGCTAAGGAGTCCATTTCTCTAACACCCTTTCTATTAATACCTTAAGGAACCACTGATTAATTCACACTGCACATCCTGGCGGATCTTTTCCGTCTGACTGCGTCAGCAAAACCTTGAAATAGGGATCGCTATTCCTGCGGTTTTACTTCCTTACCAGCCGAAAAAATCTCTCACCAGGCCGGCAGGCTCATTTAATCAGCGGTTCCTTAAGTTCTTGCGCTTGTTTTTTGTCTGCCATTAAAAACACATGTCGTGCCTCCTATACGGAAACATTGGTTGCATGATACGCACTTTGCCTGACCACGGTCACCTTTTTGCCACCGGTTGATCAGGTCGCTCTCACGAATCAGCGGCCGACAGAGAGCAAAGTATTCCAGCCCAGTTTGATTGAGAATCTCCGTCAATGAAGCAAATTCACGGTTACCGCCTACTAATATTACCGGTACGCTAATTTGTCGCGCAATTTCAACCGCATAAGGCTGAAAGTAGGATTCTTGCTCCGCTGTCTTAATCATCCGTATCGTCCCCTCATTCGGGCGCGACGAACCTATCCCGCCACTGATTTCAATGGCGCCAATTCCCATTCGGGCTAATGTCTCACATATATATCTGCAGTCGGCAAAACTCATCCCCTGCTCCATAAAATCATCACAGTTGATTTTAACGAGAACCGGATAGTCAGGACCGACCTTCTCCCTGATCGCCTCATATGTTTCCAGAAGGATTTTCGCCCTATTGCCGATACTGCCGCCATAATCATCGGTTCTGCGGTTATAATAGGGGGTTAAAAACTTGCTTAACAGGTACCCGTGCGCCCCATGTAGCTGGACACCGTCAAATCCGGCTTGCTTTGCCCTGAGAGCTGCGTCAGCGAAAGCCATTTGTACAAAGTGAATATCCTGCACCGTCATTTCTTGCGGAGTCGTTTTGTAGCGTAAATCTTCCACAGCGCTCGGCCCCCACATTACTTTGTCATCTGTACGGGAAGTCTGAGATCCCATACATACAAGCTGCATAATGATCCTCGTATCATGCCGGTGGCACATCTTGGTTAGCTTTTCATATTCAGCAATAAATGAGTCGTCATAAATACCCATTTGACGTGGCAGTGGTTCTTCTAAATCGCTCACATACGTAAGACCGGTGATAATCGTGCCAACTCCACCCTTAGCCAAATCTTCGTACACCTGGAATAGCTCTTCGGTCATGTGCCCGCTCTTATCGGCAAAACCATCATATGTTGCCGACCGGACAAACCGGTTTTTCAGCCTCATTCCTGCCAATGAAGTTTGATCAAACAATGATTTCATTTTGATTCGCTCCTTTTTATTGATTGGGATACCTCAGAGCGCCCCTTGCCGGATATGGCCAAATCTATAAGCCATCCTCCAATATGTGCGCATCATAGATTCGAATTTTAGAAAATATCAGTATCCCTTAACCAACCAACTCACATACAAACGGCTTAATCTATCCGGTACCGCTGGGTTTACACTACGCCTCATCTTATGTGTATATACACGTAATTACGAATAGGTTATTCCCACCCGCCTTATATATAGTATCTCTTAAGGTACAAGCGCTTCCAGCTTTGACAACAGTTGTGTGAGTTTTGCCAAATCCGCTTCCCCCATATACTCTTCTATAGACTTTTGCGCCTCTTTCCAGAGCGTCCAGCCCCTTAACACTGCAGCTTTACCGCCTTGCGTCAGCATGATCTCCCGGGTCCGCGAATCTTTCCCAGGCTTAACAGTGATCAGTCCGCTATCGATTAAAGGTTTCATATTCCTGCTTAGAGTAGTCCGGTCAATGCGCATGATTCGGGCCAATTCACTCATTGTAATATGTTCCGCTACTTCAAGATGCCGCAATAATCCCAACTGAGCCGTAGTAAGTCCGCTGGGGGTCAATACTTCATCATAAAATTGGGTTACCGCGTGAGCAGCCCTGCGTATATTCATACAATTGCACGGGCTGGGATGTTTCGGATAAACTTCATTAATGTGCTTCATAACAGCCACCTTCTACAATACAAACAATAATTAAGTGTATATACACATTTATAATTATATTATTTCTTCCGACACGCGTCAAGCATCTACAGCAAGATTCCTCTGGCGAACTGGGCCAATGGCTAAATAACGCATGATTCCGCAAGTTGAACACACGTCCCAAAAACATTAATGATTTTCTTCCGAAAATTGATTTGCTTGTTTAAGAATATTGCTGCCCACTTTTTCAATTAAATTCAGCAGCGTTTCTCTGTCCTGTTTGCTAAAACCGTCCAGCATAGTTTGATTCCAGGCGTCCAGAATAGCAAACAACGCCGGTTTGATGGCATCAGCCTTATCCGTTGTGTAAATATTATAAGCCCGTTTATCAGTTTCGCTCACTTTTCTAATTACATAGTTCTCATTGACCAGCTTGGCCACCGCTCTGGCTGTTGTCGCTTTGTCAATCTTAACCATATCGGACAGTTGTTCCTGACTAATTCCGTTATTTTCAAACAGATTAATCAAAAAAATATACTGTCCACTTCCCAAATTGTACTTTTTTAATTGAGCATTAAAAAAAATCTGGCTATACCGGTAAATCAGTGATACATGCTTTCCGAATCTGTCTTTAATCAAAATAGCTGCCCCCAAAATAGCATCGTTCCCGCTGCTTCTTCAACTACATAAAAATTATATAAATATCCGCCGGCAAAGTAAAGAAAAAGTATTTTCAAGCCGACTTCTGCAAATAGCTCCTCCGTTTAAACGATACAGCAGCACCGATTCCCGCCAGACAAGCCGCCACCGCAATAGCGGTATGATACCCTGCCAGAAAACCGGCAAATTGGCCACCCGCCGCCGCAACCTGTCCCAGCGCTTGCTGGCTGCGGTTTTCAAAAACCGCCACCGCTACTGCCACACCGCTTACCATCCCCACATTACGGACAAGTGAGTTAATTCCCCCCACCAACCCTACCTTTCCCGGCGGGGCGGCGCTCAACACACTATGATTGTTTGGCGCCTGAAACAGCCCATTGCCAATGCCGATCACTACCTGGCTGCCTATCACTTGCCAGATAGCGGCCTGTTCATTCAAAGAAGCGAGATAAAACAAACCGCTCATCGTAACAAATAAGCCTGTCGCAGTCATTGTGGCAGGATTGGTCTTTTCCGAAAGATAGCCGCTGACCGGTGCGATCAGTGCAATGCACAAGGGTAGCGGCGTATAATGACCAAGCCGATCTGTACCGGCGTTGCCTGCAATACCTGATCCAAATAAAAAGGAAGCAAAATATTGTTGGCAAATAACGCCATATAAGCCAGCATAGCCGAAATCGTTCCGGACAGCAACGACTCATTCTTAAACAAACTCAGCTCAATCATCGGATATTCTTTACGAACTTCACACCGAAAGAACAACCAAAATGCCGCGATAGCCACCAACAAGCTACCGACCGTCAGGGGAGAACGCCACCCCCATTCCTGGCCATGGCTGATGACCAACAGCAATGTTGTCATAGCCAAAGCAAATAAAACTGCTCCCGCGTAATCAAAGGGTTTCTGCCCCTGACTTTTTTCCCATGGTAAAATCATATAGCCAAACAACAAAGTAACAAGTCCAATCGGGATATTAATATAAAAAATTGACTGCCAGACAAAATGGCCAATCAAAATTCCGCCCAAACTGGGACCGGCCAATGAGCCTAGTGCTACAAATGTGCTGTTTATCCCCATTGCCCTCCCCCGCTCAGTTCCCGGAAAGGCAGTACTGACAATGGCCAACGCATTGGCCATCAGCATGGCAGCGCCAATAGACTGCAGTATTCTGGCAAGCACCAGGGACCAAATCGTTTCGGCCATACAACATAGAAAAGAACCGGCTACGAATACTCCCATACCAGTTAAATAAATCTGCCGTTTGCCATGCAAGTCGCTTACCTTACCAAAGAGCGGTAAAAAACTGGATATGCCTAAAAGGTAAGCCGAAACCACCCACTGCACCAGAGAAAGGGTTACCTGTAGTTGGGCTCCAATAGCCGGCAAAGCGACATTGACAATTCCGGCGTCCAAAGTGGCCATAAATGTCCCCAGCGACGTAACCCCCAGAATCATCCATTTGTAATACTTCTCTTGCTTGATCAATTTTTTCATTCCTTCATCGCCTTCCTTGCTTTTCGTCAGGGTATGTCTTCTCAAAAACCAGCAGAGTGGTCAATGGTAAGTATTTTTTCGTCAGACTAGATAAAAATGGGAGAAATAATGACTCCTATTTCCAAAGCACTAACGAGGCAGGGTACAAAGAGCACCGTCGATGAGCGTTTGGATCGTTTGAACACATACCTTGGCTGTAGGCTGGGCAGATATGAGAAACGACAGGAATCCCCCCCTGTCGTTTCTCACCATTCCTAATACAGCTATTTTTGTTGCATAGTTTAATCCAATGGTTTTTCCGTGGCTAAACTGGCCTTGTTTTTCAACATATGTTTTATATAAAAGATCACAAAGGGTATTACGACGATAAAACCGCTGAGCAAATACATCAGCCGCAGGCCGGCGTAGGTTGACACCTGGCCTAGCAAGGCGGCGCCGACGGCAAATCCCAGATCAAAAGCCGTTAAAATAGTCCCATTGACCACCCCGCGTCTTGACATATCCACCTGATTAATGGCCAGCGCAATGGACAGGGAATAAAGAATACCAAAGCCGACGCCTAATAACAAAGCAGCTGCAATAAACAGCACATAGCCTTGCGCCAGGAACAAACATAAAAAGGTGGCAAAAAAGGCGGCAAAACCAATACACATAATCCCGATAGGGCCTTTTTGGTCAAGCATTCTGCCGGCATAGGGCCTACTGATAATCACTGTTACCGCATTGGCCAGGAAAAAAATTTCCGGATTGTCCACACGAATTTCCTTGGCAAACAGTACAATAAACGATAGCAGCGCGCCATAAACCAAAGCCATAAAAAAAACAATTCCGGCGTAAGAAAGCACTTTATTCTCAATAAATCCCCGCTGCTTCTGACCGTCCGGAACCGCCATCTCACGCTGAGGAAAGCCCAGCAGGCACAGTAAAGAAAGTGCGGCCAAACCGGTTCCCGCATAAAACATGGCAGCATAATCAAAAGTGTGCAGCACTCTGAGCCCCAAAGACGGTCCGATAAGCATAGCGATGGACATGGATAAACCAAAATAACCGATTCCCTCGCCGCGTTTTTTTAAAGGGATGGCATCCGTTGCCAGCGTAGCCAGCGACGTTGTGGAAAAGCCCCAACACACGCCATGGGTAAACCGCAGAATAAAAAGAAACAGCAGACTGGTTACCCACTGATAGGACAACATGGCCAATAACAAAAAAACCAATGACAACCATACAATTTTTTTGCGCCCTATCGTATCCAATATGTATCCGGCAACCGGCCTAGCAACAACCCCGGCAAAAGCAAACAGTCCGAACAAGATACCGACATCGCCTTTAGTTCCGGCAAGCACCTCGGTTGTAAACAACGGTATGGTCGCCATGATGTAGTACATGGCTGTAAAAGCAAAGAAATTAGCTAAACAACTAGCAATAAATCTTTGGTTCCATAATTTTTCATTATGTATGCCTTCGTTCACAAGATCAGCCCCTTATCCCCGTTACGGAGAAATCTGCATAAACATTAGCTGGGAGATTCAGCTATCTCCTGCCTCCCAGCTATACCAGCAATACGCAATGGCCTCTTATATGTCAAGTCCAAAAAGACGGCAGGCATTTTTGTGCATGATCAGTTCACGTTCCGTTTCCGTAATGTCCAGTGAGTTGACAAATTGAACTCCTTCCGACATCCAGCCATAAACCACCGGGAAAGAGCTGCCAAATAGAATATGCTCTGCACCGCACACCTTGATCGCGCATTCTACCTCAGCCTTGCCCCAGGAAGCCGGATGCGTCATATCAAAGAAAATATTGTTTTCTAAATAGCTTGAGATTCTTTCCGCCTCCGAGGTGTTCAAGCGGACCAGCGCTTCTTTTTTCGTACTCTTATGCGGGGTCAGTAAGTGATAATTAGCAAACCAGTTTCCGCCAAACATGGTATGAATCATTTTAAGATTCGGAAATTCCTCAAACATGCCGCTGAACAACTCGCGTCCCAGGGCTGTCGCCTGGTCGATAATACGTCCCAGTTCGCGGCGCAAATTGGTATATTCGTAGATGGACTGCCAATAAACCGGCAGTGGTGTATGGTGAACGATTACCGGTACACTCATCTCATTCAAAACTTTCAAATAGGGTTTAAAGGCTTCATCATCCAGATAAAGCTGACCATAATGGCAAGCCAGTTGCACGCCTACCATCCCCAGCTCTTTCAGGCAGCGCTCAAGTTCATAGAGATTTTCCTTACCGCCCCAAGGAGGCAGCACCGCATTGGCATACAGACGACCGCCTGATCTCTCGCACAGTTTGGCTGCATTGTCGTTGACAATTTTACAAGTATCTAAGCGCAGCCATTCCTGCCAGACCGGTACCCGCAATATCGCCTTATCTACCCCGGCATCATCCATCGCCTGCAGCTTGGCTTCCAGCGAATAATCACCCTCCACATAGTTAAGATTTTGATATCCTTTAGGTTTTTCAAGAATCATATGACGTTTGCCGCTATCCAGCGTTTCCAACCTGGCAATTTCGCCAAATGACCGGGGAGCCGTACTTAGAAAACCATCCAACACCTTTTCATTCGTAAACAAATCCTCAGGCAAGTGGTGCATGTTAATATCAATAATCATTTAGAAAGCCTCCTTGTAACTAGAAACTCATGATCATGAATATCATTTAGTTGCTCGCTCAACTATATCGTAACACCATTTAGTTGTTAATGCAACGTTTTTTTTTTTAAATCTTCACGTTAAAGGCACCGTCCCCGGCTTCTAATATTCAGCATTGTCAAAACGGGAAAAGTTAATTTAATCCATCTCCGACAGTCACGAGACGTAAAAATACCCTGAAGTTTGCCGTAACAAACTTCAGGGTATTTTCATTTATTAGCAATCCGTTTATGGAGTCAAATTTAATCTCTGAGCTATTCTGCAGCCAAGTTCGTTATCGGTTCGCATAAAATGTTCGATCATTCTTCTTTGGATTGGCTCATCAGCCTGACTCAAACTTTCAATGATATTTGACACCAAATGTTCCTTTTCCGCTTCCGACATATTGCGATATTTGTACCCGGCCTGGTAATAGTCGTCGCCTGCCGGCTCCTGTCGGCCCACACATCCTGAAATACATTCTTGCGGAGGATTTCCTTTCTCAGGTGCCTCCGCCGGCAATCCACAGCTTAAGGTATTAGGCAAGTAATTGGCAATATCTGTACTGTACCTGCTTCGCATAGGTCCGTCCTGTATTTTGTTGTCAACCGGCTTTCTCGGCATATTCACCGGAAGTTCCAAAAAGTTGGTTCCTATACGATATCGCTGGGTATCAGCATAGGGAAAGATACGCCCCTGCAATATTCGATCATTGGAAAAAGCTATTCCCGGAACAATAGCTGCCGGCGAAAAAGCCGACTGTTCGACTTCGGCAAAAAAATTCTCGGGATTTTTATTCAACACCATTCTGCCTACCGGAATCAAAGGATACATGTGTTCCGGCCAAATAAGGGTAGAATCCAGAATATCAAACGGCTGCTCACATTCTAACTCAGATTTTATGATTTGTACCCGCATTTCAAATTCAACGCAATCCCCTGCGGCGATGGTATCGAACAAATCCCTGCTCGCCACATCGGGATCAGTGCCGGCAAGCTGGGCTGCCATCTTACTGTCGATGCATTCAACGCCTTCGCAAGGTTCCCAGTAATACCTGATATACACTTCCTCACCGCACAGATTGACCCATTTGTATGTATTGACGCCAAAACCCTGAATGGTCCTATAGCTCTTGACGGTTCCAATGTCTGAGAATAGATACAAAAGAAAGTTCATCGACTCAGGCCTTAAAGACATGAAATCCCACAAACGGCTGGCCGCCACCGGTCCGCCCCGGATATTGGCGACAGGGTCCGGCTTAAGGGCGTGAACAAAGTCCGGAAATTGCAGCGGATCTCTTAGCGGGAATACCGGAATATGGTTACAAATAAGATCATAATTACCTTCTTCCGTATAGAATTTCACGGCAAAGCCGCGGACATCACGTACCGTATCGGCGCCGCCCAGCGATCCACCGGCCAGCGAAAACCTGGTAAAAACCGGTGTCACCTTTTCAGGATCCTGAAGAAAATCTGCCATAGTCAAAGAAGCAAATGATTTATAAGGAACAAAATAGCCAAAAGCTCCGGCACCCTTTGCATGAAATGCCCTTTCCGGAATTCTCTCCCGGTCGAACTGGGCGATCTTCTCAAGATAAACAGTATCCGTGAGGAGGATTGGCCCCCGCTCGCCTACGGTTAGAGAATGCTGATCATCAACGATCGGTGCCCCCTGATTACTGGTCAGATATCGTTTGACCATATTCTTTTCACCTCCTATCATGAATTATGTTACGATTGATTATATTCCACCCAAAATTATTTAGGACTAAATTCACTGCTGAAAGGCCTACGCTGGAACCAGCAGCCTCGAGCCAAATTAGCCAGCCATGGTTCCACCCTGAACAGACTTTTTTTCTGACCGGATCAGGTCTTTCCGGCATGAAACGGATAGCACAAAACCAAGCTTGTTTCCCACCGAACAAAACCGAAGGTTTATTGTCATGAAGTTGCCCCGCAGCCCAAATCAGACTGCGAGGCAATTTCACTTGTTCTATCTGTTAGGGAAACCAAGCCGCTGGATCACACTAACCGTCCCTGCGATCTCCCTTTTTATGATTTTTAAAACACATGACAGCTTACAACTCAGACTGCTCTGCCGAAAGTTCCCAAAGATACAGCGAGGCAACCGAACCGTAAGGTGAGTAGCGCTTTTTATATCTGACAAAAGTCTCCTGAGAAAGTTCTTTTAATCCATACAACTTCATCATACCCCGGCGGATGGCTAAATCGCCGTAGCTTACCACATCAGGCCGACCCAGGGAAAAAATCAGCAGCATTTCAGCACTCCAAATGCCTACGCCATGTAGTGAAGCAAGCTGCTTGATGATCATCTCATCCCGCAATGTGGAAAGTTCAGCAAAATTCACAATACCGGTAGCGGCAGCCCTGGCAATCCCCTGAATATAACCGGCCTTTCTGACGGACATGCCACAGCCCTGTATAGCCGCCAGGTCTGCCTTGACAATATGATCCGGCGTTATACTGCCCAACAAGGCGGCCAGCCTGCTCCAGACCGTTGCCGCTGCCTTCTTGGAAATCTGCTGACTGACAACGCTTGCAATCAGCGCGCTAAACGGCTCAGGATTAATTTCACGCCGAATAAGACCGATTCTGTCGATCGCCGCCCCCAGCTTTTTATCCTTCCGCCTTAAATATTCTATTTCTTTTTGTCCGTATTCAAAAAACTGCATTGTCCGTCTCCAGCTTCAGCAATTGATCTTTTAAGGCTAGTCCCCCGCGATAACCCACTAACGCGCCATTTGTACCGATAACCCGGTGGCAGGGAATGAAGAGCGGGATCGGGTTCCGGTTATTGGCCAGTCCAATAGCCCGCGCGGCGCCAGGTTTGCCGATTTTGGCCGCTATGCTTTTATAGCTTACCGTTTGACCATAGGGAATTTCGCAGAGACTGTTCCAAACCTGCTTCATGAAAACTGTCCCGGCCGGTTCCAGGGGCAGCGAAAAAACTGTCAACCGGCCGGCAAGATAGTCGTTAAGCTGACGCGCCGCTTCCTGCAGTATGGCAGTTTCACAGATCTTTCCGTCATCAGGCCAACGCTCATCGGTGAAGTACAGATTGGTGATTTTTTCATTCTGTTCGGCAATACCAATCTTTCCTATAGCTGTTTGGTAAAAGTAAATAAACATACGAATCACCTCAACTTTTTCTTGGAAACGCTGATTTAATGAACGCATTGGCATCCTTATCCGGGAAAAAGAAAAGACCGGGAATAACAACTCTATTTCAGGATGTTTCTCTCACAGTCTGGCAAGAATCCGTGGTGACACATGCTGCGAGTATTTCGGTGTTTTCTCTAACTTCGCCTGGGGCATATCCGGTCCGTTCTTTAAAGCATTTATAAAAAGCAGACAGGCTTCTAAAGCCCGCTGCATACGCGACTTCAAGAATGCCAGCCTCTTCCTGGCGCAGCAGCTCAATGGCTTTAGCCACTCTCCGTGAAATAATATATTGGGCAGGAGTCACACCACAATAACGTTTAAACAGTTTAATCAGGTGGTTCTTGCTGACACCAAGCTGGCGGGATATATGCTGTACATCCACTCGGCTTTGATAACCGTCATCAATAATTTTCCGAACCTTCTTTACCAGTTCTAATTCAGGCTGAAAAACCGTCCGCTCAGGACAACACCGTTTGCAAGGCCGGAAACCAAGCTGCCTTGCCTCAGCCGGATGTTCAAAAAAAATGATATTGCCAGGAACCGGAGCTTTTGACTTGCAGGAAGGCCGGCAAAAAATACCCGTTGTCCTTACTCCATAGAAAAAGACACCATCATACCGACTGTCACACTGAATCACAGCCTGCCATTTTTCCTCAGGCAAAAGACTGCCATACTCTTTCATAACAATTCCTCCAGCAAGCAGGATTACGCTACTATTATTTTACACAAAAAGCAGCAACCATTCTTCCTATATTTCATCACGTAATTACAAGCTCCACTAAGCTCTAATCAATGCGCCCTCACATCCATTAGATTTAGTGGATGTGAGGCTCTTGTCAGCTTCATTCCCCTGTTACCTGCTCACCTTTATTGAGGATCCGTTGTTCCATAACCTCCAGGCGGGTCAACAATTCCTGCATCAGGGCATCCTGATGTACCAAATGCTCCATTACCACTTTTATCTCTTCCTCGGCCTTTTTATTAATTTGATAGTCCTGATCAGCCATCAGCCGGTCTTTCTCAGCTTGCCGGTTCTGGCTCATCATCACCACCGGGCCGGTATAAGCCGCCTGAAAGCTTAACACCAAATTAAGCAAAATAAACGGATACGGGTCCCAGGAAGCAAAAAAATCAGGATTTGTACCGGCCATATACGTCAAATAAGCATTAGCCCCCATCCAGATAATAATGATGGCACTCTGATAAATGATAAACGGCCAACTTCCCACCAATTTGGCTACTAAATCGGCTACTCGCTGCCCTCCGGTGATTTGTTCGCTAAATTCATGATTGACGTTCTTTATAATATGACCTTTATGCTTATACGTAGCCGCCGGTCCCTGCCATTGATTGACTGCCATATTGCACCCCTTCTTTCTCTTTTTCTATACAGTTCAACTCATTTACACCAGATCTGTCTATCGCCAGACTAACTGTCACCATGTTACAAATATTTCTCACTTTATTCAGGTCTGGCCTCCCATAATTTAATGAACAATTCTCCCGTCACCACAGGCCATCAGAAAAAGTAGTCTTTACCAGCCTGTTTATACAATAACTGAGAAAGCGCTTCTGGTTAGTAACTAATTTCCCTACAAACGGCGACTCTCCTGCCAGGCAGCAAAGTACCACAATCGCTACACCTACCGAAAAAGCCGCAACTATCCGGGCAGCACTATGGACTTTGCCAACGCTTCCTGTGGAGCAAAGCTGTATGCTGCGTTGCGTATCTGCATAAGGTATAAAAGATGAACCCCTCCCGATTGATGCTAATAGATTACACCAACCGAGCGGGGTTCCTTTTTATGTGTCTCTGTTAACTAAGCTCTGCCAGGCTTTGTTGAGTCTCGATAAGCTGCTCGACCGGAATACCGCCGTCCAGAGCAGAAAGCAGACTGATATAGAAGTCATCCGCCTGTTCGGTCATTTGCCGAATAAGCTCTTGGAACTGACTTTCCACGACCTGACGGTATAAGCTTTGCAACCGGCTCTGCTCCTGTGCCAGGTAGCCATCGGCAGCGTTGTTCAGTATACGGTACAGTTCGTCGCTCATTAACTTGCTCTCATTTTTCTCAAAGAAGGACTTGGGATTTTTAAAATAAGCCAATGCTTTAGCAAACATTCCTCGCGACAGATTGTCAAAAGCCGCTGCAAAATCAATTTGGGCCTGATTGCTGAATTCAAAGAGCGAAAAAGACAAGTCCTGATTCAAGTCACGAGTTCGCTCGGCCAATAGAGCCTGCTGTTCCGTCATAAGGCGTTCGGCAAAACGGTCCAGTCTCACCGTTGTCGCCCGCATTTCCTGGGCAAATTCGAAACCGATCTGCTCAAGCAATTCATCCAGCGCATGGTTTAACACTTTTTTCAAGTCCCGCCCGTCATCGCGCAGCACGCTGGAATTGAAGGCTTCTTTAAAAAATTCAGGGAATCGCAAAAATACCCGTTGTTTAATATAGTAAAGCAATTCTTCCGCTTCCTGATCCAGGCGATTGGTGAGAGGTTGGGCGGTCTGCTGCTCCAGCAGCCTGTGGATGGCTGCCCTTTCCAGTTCGATACCGGCCCGTCTTTGCTGCTTAACCGTGTCATCTTCTCTGGTGCTTTCGATAAGTTTTGCCACCAGATGGCCTAAGCGGCTTAATTCCCTGTCGGCGGCCGTCACCGCCAGATTCGCCAGATCATGAGTAATAAAATGATAAAATGCTTCCTCAAAGGGTGGCATACCGGAAACCGGGAGACTATCCCTTTCCAGCTTCTCCTTCAATGCCTTCAGGCTTGATAAGGAATACAAATGCGGCTTTCTAACGCCATATTTGATAAGCTGCTCCTGGACATACTCCAGAACGATTTCCTTTTCCTCTTCGTTATTAGCCAAATCAATAGCGTTGATAATAAAAAACATTTTATCCAGTTGAAAAGAATCCTTGACCCGTCCCAGTTGCATCAAAAACTCCCGGTCAGCCTTGGAAAAAGCATGATTGTAGTAGGTCACAAAGAGGATAGCATCCGAATTTTTGATAAAATCAAAAGCGACACCGGTATGGCGGGCATTGATGGAATCGGCCCCGGGCGTATCGACCAGCGTAATCCCCTTGCGGGTTAGCGGACAATCGTAATAGAGCTCAATCCACTCCACAAAGCAGGACTTTTCTTCTACCGCCACATAGTCGCCAAATTCGGCAAGCGTCGTGGTTACCACCGTTCCTAGCTGGCCGCTGCTAGCTGCATAGCCGGCCTGAAAGGCTTGTAAAAAAGCAAAATTAGTCTTTTCCGTTACACCAGATTGCTCCCACTGGCCGGCAAAGTTTTCGATTAGGCTGTGGGCATCTGCCAGACTTGGGGCGTGTAGTTCAAATATTTTCAAAGACCGGTTCACATCTTCCAGCAAGGCATCCGCTTCCTTGAGCTTGACAAGAACAGTCCCATGCGGGCAGGAAGCATTAACCGGTTTAATTTTATTAATAGCCGCTGTTGTCGGATTGGGCGAAACAGGCAGGACCTTCTTACCGATGAGTGCATTGGCAAAAGAAGATTTACCGGCACTAAACGCGCCGAACAAAGCAACGGTAAAGCCTCGCTGCTCCAGTCGCCCCGCTTTTTCCACCAGCTCGGCTGCCAGCTTCCTGAAACCGAGCAAATCGGCTACAAACTGCGCCGCCTTCTGCAGCTTCCTGGCTGTAGGCTTCATCCGGTCGCCCGTTTCGCTGGACACCGGAGCCTTTTGGACCGGAACACTTGGCTTCAAGAGGGATTTTACTTGCTTTTTCACCTCTTTTACCTGCCCGGTTTCCCCGTAAACCACTTCAAACTCTTCCTCTTCCGGTTCAAGCAAGCTGAACCGGTCGATGTTCAAGCCGGCAGTCTCATTAAGCAGTCCCTCCAGCCGGGTTTGCTCCAAATTTCGGGCTGCTTCCCGCCTTTCCACCTGTTCCAAAGCATTGATATACCGCTCCAGGCTGGCTGATTGTTGAGTCAACTTGGCCTGGATGGCCGTATTGCGGTCCTGCAAGACATTTAATATTTCCATTTCGATTTCAGCCAAGGCGTTCTTAGCCAGCAGTTTAATCTCACTAGCCACGCGATCGGTATAATTGATCACATAATCACCGGACAAACGAGCCCCTTGTCTTACCAGTTCTGTTAGCAGTTCGCTGGAAAAATGCACGGTAAACTGCTGAATCTTGTCCGACAGTCCTTTATGTTCCAGCCGTTTTTCCTGTAAAAACCGCACCAGGAAATCGCGAAGATGCCATTCCAATTGAGACTTTGTCTTTTCAAGAATACCCTGATAAAAACGGTTCAGCCGTTCCTGCCTCGCTTCCAGTGTCTTTTGTTTGCTGAACAGCCAGCCTACCTTGAATTCATTTTGACAAGCCTCAAGATAGGCTTCGGCCAACGCCCGGGTTTCAAACGGCATCAGGTAAGCGTTCTTCATGATTTTACTGACTTCGGAATCAAACTGGCTTTCCGCCTGTTCCAGCCCTTCACCCAAAGAATTCTTCTCATTCAGCAGCCGGTTGTAGGTATCCGCCAGTTCGGCCTGCTCCTGGGGCGACAGTTCCTGCAGAATGTTCCGGCAGGGCTGCAGGGCCTGTTCATCCTGCTTCTTGCTTAACGCCACATGGTCTTTAACGATTTTTTGCAGGGAATGCTCTATGGATTGCAGCAAAAGGGTATCCTTCGCTTCTAGCCGCTCCGCTAAAAAAGCCTGCAGCCGGGGAAACTGATTGTGAACATGCTCATCGTCCTTTAAGGAAGTATAAAAAATATCAGCCGGCTTTACACCCCACGCGGCAAAGGCTTCCACCACACTGGTTGTAAATGCAGCAAAAGAAAGCTCCTGTTCAGAATGCTTGTCCACCTGGTTAATAACAAGATAAACTTCCTTGCCTGCCTCAGTCAGCTCTTTGGTGAACATAAAATTCAGTTCTGCCTGCACGTGGTTGTAATCCATGACATAGAAGATGACATCGGCAAGATGGATGGCCGATTCGGTGGCAATGCGGTGTGCATCATCGGCCGAATCAATGCCGGGAGTATCCATGATCACCGTCTGCGGCGGCAGTTGAGAACCGGCATGGCTGATTTCAATAGCCTCGATTTGATCGCCGTCCTTACAATAATTCTTTACCATTTTATAATCATAGGGAGCGAGATACAGACGGGGTTTCTCGTTTTTGAAAAACACCTTGGCATATTCGTCTCCCGCTCTGACTTTTACCAGATTGGCACTGGTTGGGATCGGACTTGCCGGCAGCAGGTTCTCCCCGATCAACCGGTTAATAATGGTTGATTTGCCGGCAGAAAAATGACCGCAAAAGGCAATGGCGAATTCTTCCTTGATCAGCTTTTCCGCCAATTGCTTAACCTTACCGGCATTGTCCTGATCCTTGTGTTCCACTAAATATTCATAAGTGGCTAAAAGCCTTCCTTTTAATGCTCGAATTGTCCCATGACGATTCGCAGTGTACGTCATAAATAACTTCCCCTTATACCATGTAATACGTTTTATTGTATACGATACAGCTACCACTAGGCAACGTTATGTTCTTACCAGGAATGGCATCCTACAAATCAGCATCAAAAAAACCACAGATTTTTACTATTTGTGCAGTGTAAAATTTTCCTATCAATGCAGTCCTGGCATTAATACCATCAGATCCGGATAAATCCCTTGACCGGATCGCCCGCTGGAACCGTTGATAACCGCGCATTCCATTGCCCTCAGCTCAAATGCCATCATTTTATTTCTATAATAATTGATAATATCATTCAGCGTATAATAATATTTTTTATCAAAGGTAGGATAATCACGGTCAGAACCGCTCAGAATAAGCTGATCAGTATCTTGAAAAGCAAAAAAATCCGCCGTTATTCCCTTTGGAAACGGCGGATTTACTTTAAGAAGTTATACGCACTGCCGGTCTTACGACGTTAATGAATGCCTTCTATCGGATGTACTATAACACCCTGTACGATCTTATTCACTTCCCCGCCCGGGAAAGGGTTGTCCGGTGTGCAGCCTAGCCGCAACGAAGCGGACAAGGCAAATAATTGCCCTACTATTAACGGAATAAATGGTGAAAATGCTTCTGCTACATCATCGCTGACTGAATTGAAAATGTACACATCGGCTACCTGTTCTATCACTTCATCATATACATCTGAAACAACAATTAATTTATTCTTGCTGGCCTGCGACAGTTCCCGCAACATATCCAGATCGTAACGTTTAGTATAATCATTACCCGCTACAAAGTATAAAATCACTGTACGAGGTGTCAGCATTGCCTTGGGACCATGGCGGAATCCCATCGGGGTATCATAGCGGGATATCACCTTGCCTGCAGTCAGTTCAAGCAATTTTAACGCAGCCTCCCTGGCAGCGCCAAACAGATTCCCGGCGCCCAATACGATCAGTCTGTCTACCTGAGGTTGGTAGGTATCGGCGATGGTCTGATGCTTATTCCGAAGAATCTCGCCCGCATAGCTTGCTACTTTGTTCACCATAGTACTTAAATCCTGCTCAATATTCAAAATCCCATAAGCTGCCAGCAACATGCCTGTTACGCTGCTGGTCATGGCAAACCCCTGGTCATTGGCCTCATCAAACTGGAAGTTTAAAGTTCTTTCGTTGGCAAAACCGGCTAATTCCCCCTGGTTATTGCAGGTAATGACGATATGCCTTACATCTTGAATCAATTGTTCGGCCAGTTGAATAGCGGCAATACTTTCAGGGCTGTTTCCTGACCGGCCAAACGAAATCAGCAAGGTCTTAGCCTCTGCCACCAGATACTGGTGCGGACTGGCCACAATGTCTGTCGTATGAATGGATTCTACCTGTGTAAACCCCAGTTCCTTCCGTATAACCGGTGCCAAGGCATCGGCCACAAAACCCGAGCTGCCTGCCCCGGTAAGAATAATTCTGGTCTTTTTGTCTATTTTTCCAATGAACTTTTTAATTTCATCTCTTCTGCCTGCAATCTTTTCATATATGGATTTCCAAACAGTTGGCTGGCGCAAAATTTCCTCCACTGTATAATGGGCATGTTTGCTTACCACAGTTTCCCGGGTAAGACCGAATAAAGTATTCATATTCTTTCGTCCTCTCTTGTTTTATTTTTTATATTTATATAAAGCATTGCGCGTGTTCCCTGACTCGCGAACGGCAGCGGCAATCCTTCATAAAATCAGCTTCTGCCAGGCTTTACCGCATATAGATAATCATCAATACAATTTATAATTCTGTCTTTCAACAGACTCTGGACATCTGGCTGCAATAACCCGTCGCGTACCTTTTTATATTGTACCGGCATGAACTGGCTCAGCAGCGTTAAAGGAATGTCCACTAACTGCAAATTTTTCATGAGTCTGTCTAAAGCCATTTTCACTTCCATGGCCGGCAGGTAATACCGGCACCGGTCGGAGAAGCTGAATTTTCTCGCATAGCGGATTTCACCAGGCCGGCCGCGATAATGCTGCAGCCAGTTCTCCGGATGATAAGCCATACAGGAATCTAATGCTTCCATAAACCGCGACTGCTCAACTTCAGCGCTAAACCGAAACAGTTCGGCCTCCATGTGACTTAAAGCAAACAGCCCTTCCCGCAAAGCAAACGTTAAAGCCGGCCCGACCTTTAAAATAGCAATTCCATCCTCTACCATTTCCTTCAGAGCACGTGCTGTCTGATAATCAGTCGAATGACCCTCAAACACCAGTCCCGGGTATTTCTGTAAGGACCGGCTAAGCCGCCCTGCCGCCGGGCGCTCATACGCATGTATGCACTCATCCCCGAATTCCACACCCGGCTGCACCACGACAGCAATTACATTCTCCCAGGCGTTTTCTAAGCGGTATTGCTGAAAGGCATGCTTAAAAGTTTCTACCATCCTCTCAAAATCTGCCGCTTCCGTAACATGAATGTATTCCTCGCTATCCCGGCTTCCCCCCGGAATAGGCACTTCACTTCCCACCACATACACCGGACTGAGCGCTTCCGGATTCATTTGCCGCATCTGAGTAAAAGCCAGTTCAGCTTCTCTGGCAAGCATGGCCCCCCGGGCCGCAATGATAGCCGTTTCCAAGGGGCCATCGGGAGAATCATCGGCCAGTTTCATACTGGTGTCAATATGTATTTTGGTAAACCCGGCCAAGACATACTGTCTTATTAATTCCCGGGACTTCTCCAAGGCTGTTTCAGCTATTTCCGCTTGCCAGGTCAGCGGTCCCAAATGATCACCGCCCAGCAGGATTTTATCGTAAGGGAAGCCTGCTTTTAATGCCAAAGAATAAACAAAGTCACGGAAATCAGCCGGTCGCATGCCGGTATAACCACCAAACTGATTTACCTGGTTGGCGGTTGCTTCAATCAGCACGTAGTCCTTGTCGGCCAGGGCACGTTCCATTGCGGCAGTAATTACATACTCATTGGCACTGCAAAGGGAATATATGCCACAAGCCTGGCCGTTCTTCTGCCGCTCCACCAAAAGTTTTAAAGGGTGTTTGCTACTCATTACAGCACTCCTTTCATTATCGCTTTATCCGGATCATTTTCCGTGTAATTGTAATATAGAATTTTACCTTCCATGTCGTCCTGTCGTCATTACCAGTTCAGGGAAGGTATCAGCTTTGATATACTACTTTCCCGTTAACCAGGGTCATTGCCACCTGATACTTAGTATCCACGACTACTAAATTAGCCTTCTTGCCCGCTTGTATGGTGCCAGTGTGCTGCTCAAGCCCCAACATCCGGGCCGGGTTGCGCGAAGCCATATTAATGGCGTCAACCGGGTCGACCGCCATCTTATTAATCAGCGCCGCCACCGAACTTAACAGATTTGTCGTACTCCCGGCCAATGAACCGCCCGGCGCACGGGCAATTGTATCTCTGACAATCACCGGTATGGTTCCCAGGGTATATTCTCCGTCCGGCAAACCGGCTGCCGCCATCGCATCACTGATCAAAATAATCTTATCCTTAGGTTTACAGCGAAACAAAATGTTCATTGCAGCCGGATGGACGTGGATAAAATCAGCAATCAATTCGGCATAAACCCGGTCATCGGTTAAGATGGCACCGACGGCTCCAGGCTTGCGGTGATGTAATCCCTGCATACCATTGTAGGTATGGACCGCAATATCCGCCCCGGCCGCAAAAGCGCTTACCATCTCTTCATAGGTGGCACCGGTATGCCCCAAGGCGACATGAATCCCCTGACGAACTAAGTGCTGGATTAGGGTAACTGCATTTTTACTTTCCGGTGCCAGAGCCACCGTTAAAATACGGTGAGCCGCGTCTTTAATAAACTCATCCACTTCCTTTACCGCAACAGGGCGCAGCAAATCCTGCGGATGAGCGCCGCGGTGACTGGCGGCAAGGTATGGTCCTTCCAGGTACGCACCTAAGATTTCAGCGCCTTCCACCTTGCCGGTACAAGCATGTATATTTTGTAATGCTTTATGCATCTGATCCACCGGAGCAGTCATAACCGTGGGAACAAAGGCTGTAATGCCTTTCTTCACTAAAAATTTAGACACCTCATTAACCGCCGCAAAATCAGCAGCCATGACATCATAGCCATTAGCCCCATGAATGTGAGTATCGATCAGCCCCGGCCAAAGCTCCATTGCCGAACAATCCCATACACAATCCACCGCTAACTGGCTTTGACTGTCGACAATTGCTTCAATGAACCCATTGTTAACGACAACGGCTCCATCTTCGATGACGCGGTTTTCCAGAACAATTTTTTTTGCAGTTATTGCATAATGTGATGTATCCATGCTGAACTCCTATATGTCCGTCATAAATTTATAAGAATTTCCGAAATTTTTATCCACCGCCAAAACTCTTATATTTTACGCAAAGTTTCTTCCCTGCCTGAGATCTGGAAGGAGCAGCCTTCAGAGCGGCTCCTTCCAGTCAAACAGCTTACAGGACGCCGCATATTTTGCCGGCCACCCCGATAAATACCGTCAAGGCAATCAGTTTAACCGGTGAAAAGTTTTTCTTTAACAAATAGTACATCAGGACAGTATAGGCAAACGGCAGCATATTGGGAAGAACCTTGTCTAATACATCGGTTTGCAATGCCACCTTCGCTTCACCGGCTGTAATAATTACCGGCAGCTTTAAATTGATATAGGAAGCAATCAGGGCCCCAACCACTGTCAGACCGACAATCGTAGATGCCCGGGAAACCAGCTTTGTATTCTCCTTTAACGATTGAACCGCCCGGACACCGGTGCTATACCCGTAATTCATTAACCCAAAACGCAAACCAAAGTGCAGTATATTAAACAGTACCAGAAAAATAACAGGCCCCAGAATATTGCCATCCATAGCCAGTGCCGCACCAATACCGGCAGTAATCGGTAAGGCGGTCAGCCAGAACAGGGCATCACCGATCCCCCCCAGCGGTCCCATGGTGGCAACTTTAATGCCCCGGATGGTCTCCTGGTCCTCTTTGTTTTGTTCCATAGCCGCCACAATCCCCATAATGAAAGTGACCAAAAACGGATGAGTATTGAAAAACTCCATATGGAGCTTCATAGATTTGGCCAGATCCTGCTTATTGCGATGAATTTTTTCCAACGCAGGCAACATACCATACAGCCAGCCACAGGCCTGCATTCTTTCATAATTGAAGGATGCCTGTAAAAAGAAGGAGCGCCAGACCATTTTATGCAGCTCTTTCTTGGTCAGGACATTTTCATTGGTGCCGTCTTCATAGCGGCTGATCTCAGATTCCATGGCTTCTGACCTCCTTTTTTGCCGTCCTGGCAGCGTTATTTCTATTATTGTAATAGTCATAGCCGGCAACACATACGGCAATACCGGCTACAGCCAGCAAAGGAAGCTTAAGATATGTAGCCAGGATAAACCCTGCTATCAGAAATACTGCATATTCTTGTTTGTACATAATCTTGAGCAGCATAGCAAATCCAATAGCCGGCATCATGCCTCCGGCAACGGCTAAGCCGCCGATAAACCATTGTGGCAGCATTTCCACCGTGCTTTTGGCTAAATCAGCGCCAAAATAGATAGGAAGAAAGGCAATAACGGCATAAAACAGGCCCAGGAACAACATCCCCAGGTAGTTGATCCGGACAATTCCCGCCGTATCCGCCTGTTCAGCGTATTGATCGGCTTTATGCATAATAGGGGAAAATACGGTGAACATCAGGGTGATTGCCCCCTGTACGGCTACCGCAAAAGGTACGGCTACGCCCACGGCCACCTTCGGGTCCTGCTGTGTCAAAATGGCAAAAGCCGTACCAATGATTCCGCCGATTACCACATTGGGCGGCTGGGCTCCCGCCAGCGGCACCATTCCCATCCAGACCAGCTCTAATGTAGCTCCCGTAATCAGTCCGGTTTTAAGATCACCCAGGATTAAACCTACAACCAGGCCGGTAACGACAGGCCGGTGAATATGAATCAGTCCGTCAAATAAGTCAATACCGGCAATGAAGGCCCACAGGGCAATCATTAATGCTTCAGAAAACATAATAATCCTCCCTAGTATATTGATATTAGACAATCCAATATAAACTGTTCACGTATCCTCCAAGTTTTGAGATAATATTCTCGTGTGAGTCGGAGTGCTACGAAATCCTCCTTGAGACTTTGTTCTCGGTATAAAGAGTGTAGCCCCGACTTTGCGAGAGTTTACGAATGAGCTGGATGTTGAAGGGCATCGCCCGATCTTCGTATGTCAAACTAGGTTGTATATCGCAAAGGTATGCGGGAACCGACCACTTGGAGGTATGTGATATGTTTTTTGTTGGTATCGATGTCGGCAAACGACATCATGAAGCTTGTGTTATTGATTCCATAGGCCA
>NZ_FODY01000024.1 GCF_900110485.1 Propionispora vibrioides
AAAACGAAGTGTTTTACCGATACTCTGGCCTATGGAATCAATAACACAAGCTTCATGATGTCGTTTGCCGACATCGATACCAACAAAAAACATATCACATACCTCCAAGTGGTCGGTTCCCGCATACCTTTGCGATATACAACCTAGTTTGACATACGAAGATCGGGCGATGCCCTTCAACATCCAGCTCATTCGTAAACTCTCGCAAAGTCGGGGCTACACTCTTTATACCGAGAACAAAGTCTCAAGGAGGATTTCGTAGCACTCCGACTCACACGAGAATATTATCTCAAAACTTGGAGGATACGTGAACAGTTTATATTGGATTGTCTAATATCAATATACTAGGAGGATTTATCTGTGAACAAGTTTATTTTCAATGATTATTTCCGTGATCCTCAGAAAAAAATCGCCAAGCGGATGCTTTTCAAAAGCGATAATGTAATTGCTTTTATTCTGAACATTGCAAAAGGGGCAATACTGCCAGGACACACACATCTAGAATCAACCCTTTTCCTGCAGGTCATAGAGGGTAATGCCAAGGTTGTCACGGATGGCAATGAAACCTTGTTGCAGGTGGGCGAGTTAATGCAGGTTGATGGGCAGGAAAGCATGCAGGTTATAAACATCGGCGAAGATGTTTTGCGCCTTTTGGTCACAATTTCACCAATGGGCTCGGAAGCCTTTGCAACAGATGCAGATATTTAACAAGGACAGAGGGACAGGTATGCTGTCCCTCTGTAATCTGGTTTTATGTGATAAATTGCCGTCAAGAGTATTCATGGTTGATCTAAATTAATACTGAAATTCTGAAGCGTTCGTTTATGCGGGCGTTTTTTGTTTTATCATATTTATTTAGTGATGCGAGAAAATGATGAGATTATATTCTAAGCCATAAAAGGTATAATCAAGAATATAAGTGATGCGGTCACTCATGAAAATGTTGCCTATATTCGCTTGGAATTAGTTCCGGCGAATTTTTTGTTAAGCGGGTTGGCAACACTGTATTATCAATGCTTAGCCTGAGTTTGCTATCTAGTTTAAAAGAGTAATGTCAGGTATCATCTATGACTTTATGTTAGAAATAAAACAAATTAATTGACTTAATCAATCAATTTGTTGACTTAGTCAATTAATCTGTTTATACTAACATATATAGTAAAGAAAAAAGGATGATGGTTTATGATAAAGGAGCTTGAAAAGCGTGCATTAGAAGTTCGAGACTTTAACCGGTTTTATACTAATATAATTGGTCTTATGGACAAGACGATACTTGATAGCCCATACTCACTTGCTGAAGCCAGAGTGTTGCTTGAAATTGATACCGCCGGTCAGTGTACGGCCAGTGATTTGACAAAATTGTTGCAGATTGACCCAGGGTATTTAAGCCGCATACTGTCCAAATTTACACAAGATAAGTTTGTTATTAAAGACCGGTCATCCGTTGACAGACGTGCCCAGGTGCTAACACTATCTGATAAAGGACGACAAACTATTTATAACCTTTACAATGAGTCAACAATACAAGCCAGTAAGATTCTTGAGAAACTGACGAACGAAGAACAGAAAGAGCTTATTGGTCACATGGTTGCAATGAGAAACATTTTGGATAAGAAGCAGGATAAGACCTATATTATACGTACGCTTAACCCCGGTGAAGCTGGATATATTGCGTATAGACATTGTGTTCTTTACGAAAAGGAATATGGACTTGGTGGAACTTTTGAGCAGTATGTAATGGATGCTCTAACAAAATATCTTAACGAACAGCCTGAAGGCGAAGTTTGGGTAGCAGAAAATATTGGACGAATTGTTGGGTCAATTGCGGCTGTCAGTACTGAGGAAGGGATAGTTCAACTTAGGTGGTTTTTAATAGAACCGGAATATCGTGGTTCAGGATTAGGCCGGCAGTTAATGACAACAGCTATGGAATACTGTAAGCGCAAGAAGTTTAGACAGGTGTATTTGTGGACGTTTCAAGATTTAAAGGCGGCGCGGCATTTATATAAAAGTTTCGGGTTTTCACTAACTGAACAAGCTGAAAGCGATACCTGGAAAAGTGGTGTAGTAGAAGAACGGTGGGACATGGTACTTAATAATTAGTCCTACGTATGTATGAGGATATAATGTAACTGTAAAAGGGCCTACCGGGTATAAGGATTTATATAAATCCTTATACCCGGTAGGCCTTAAACTTGCCATCCTTAATCAGATATCTGGTCTGGGGAGCTACAGTTCATCGCCAGCTTTTAGCTTTGGCGGGCGGAATACCTTGTGGGAAGCTGAAAATATTTTCTGGATCGTAACAGGACTTAACATGGGTGAGCCGTTCGAAGTTACTACCGTAGTAACCCCGGGGCCAGTTTTTGATAGCAAGGTTAGGTGAATTGACGTAAACCCCCCAGGTATAGGAGAGCATCGCCCTGCGGAAATCCTCCCCCCAGCGGATACCTGGCATGGCCCCGTCTGGGGTGTTCCTGTTCCTCCCAACCCATGAAACAGGACGGTGCCCGAGGAGGTGGGCGGCGCGTCGATGAAACGCCGGACTGTACTGATAGCAGCCTCGGGCAACTGACCGTAGATAAACGAATCAGTGCCGCGTTGTAGTGCCTGTCATCCGGCCAAACTATCCGCCCCGTCAGTTGGGGTTCTCTGTAGAGGCGTAGTTCATTGTTTTTGGGCGTATCATTCAACCATCCGGGAAATAATATACATCGCTAATTAGGCGGATTATTCGAAAATTTCCGTATTATTGCGGAAATATATCTGAATAATGGATTATTTCTATTTTTTTTAGATAATGCTATGCTTAAGACAACCCAAATATAAAAAGACGCTATAGCACAAATATTGGGGGTGATAAAAATTAGTAATAAAGAAATGAGTAAAAGAAAGTTACTTGCCGAGTTGTTGAATCGAACGGTTCCCGTTACAATAACAGACTTAGCCAGTCTTATAAATAAGACTGGTAGAACGACAAGAAGTTATTTAGATGAAATTCAAGATGAGTTTAAGAAGTCTGATATTGAAATTGTTAGGAAGACAAATGTTGGGGTTTATATTGATATTGATGATAAAGATAGAGAGAATTTAATAAATACACTTGAGAAGAATAAGGCGAATTCTTTTACTATTGATAATTTTTCATCTAAATATCGGCAAGTATATATTCTAAAAACACTCCTTGAAGCTAAATTTTCTTATACAATTCAGATGTTTGCTGAGGAGCTATATTGCAGTAAAAGTACCATTGTGAATGAACTGGTTTATGTCCAAGAATGGCTGAAAAGATATAATCTTGCATTACAAAGAAGGCAAAATCAAGGATTATGGATAGAAGGAGATGAAAGGGATTATCGAAAGGCGCTAAAAGAGCTGATTGATGATATAAAAGATAAAGAACAACAATTTGAAGATTTAACTGAAACCGAAACAAAGTTGGACTATAGAATCGACATAGTTGATTATGTAAAAATCAAGAATATGTTTTCTAAAATAAATTTGTATACTATTCAACGAATTATTCAACAGGCAGAAAAAAAATTAGGAGTTTATTTTACCGATCAGGCATTCCTTAATTTAATTACCCATATGGCTATTACTATTGAAAGATTAAAAAATCATAAAGCCGTGTCCGGAAATGAAAACTATCTTGAGAGTTTAAAAAAAGAACGGGAATATGCCATTGCAGAATGGGTTGTAAATGAGCTTAGCAAAGAATTTAAAGTGAACTTTCCGGAAGAAGAAATTGGTTATATATCAATCCATATGATAGGAGCAAAAATTCAAGATCACGGTGAAAAGTGTAGCGAAATTATTGAAAAGTATGATGTTAATTTAACAGATGCAGCCAAAAGCATAATTTCATTGTCTTCTGAAATTTTGAATATAGATTTAACCAAAGATGAAGGGCTATTAACCAGATTAGTGTTGCATTTAAGGCCAACAATTATGAGATTAAAATATGGTCTTAGATTGACAAACCCAATACTTTATAAAATAAAAGAAGAATATACAAATATATTTGGAGTTGCTTGGGCTTGTAACAGTATTTTCGAAAGAAATTTTGGTGTATCAATAAATGAAGATGAAGTTGGATATTTAGTACTTCATTTGGCATTAGCAGTTGAAAATATACGAAGCAAGATAAAGACTGTAATTGTCTGCTCAAGCGGAATAGGTACTTCTCAGTTGGTAGCCTCAAAACTGGTTAGAAAATTTGATAATCTTGAAATAACACATATACTGCCCTATAATCGGTTAAATCAAAAAATAATAGATGAAGCAGATTTAATCGTTACAACAATAAAAAATATTTGTAATAGTAAAAAAATAGTATATGTATCAACGCTTGTTAATGAAAATGATTATATTAACATCGCAGATGCGATTGAAAAGAGAAAGAAAAGGCAAATGGATGATATTCCTCTTTCAGATTTCGAAGTAAATAAAGAATCAGATGTTGATGAATGTAAAGAAAAGATTTTTGAAAAAGAGTTATGTTTTTTAGATAATGATATTTCTGATTTTTTTCAAGCTATAAACTATTATGGTAAATTAATGGAGAAAATGGGTTACGCCAAAATTGGTTTTCATGAGGATATTTTAAATAGGGAAAAAATAGGATCAACATACATTGGAAAAGGCATAGCGATACCCCATTCTAAAGATGTATTTGTAAATAAATCAAGGGTATGTGTAGTGAAGTTTAAAAATCCCGTAGTCTGGAAAGAAAATGAGTTGGATATTATTTTTATCCTATGCTTAAAATTTAATGATGTTAATAATACGAAAAAATTTTTTAAAAAATTCTATTCTATATTTGAAGATAATGAAATGATAAACAAAATTAAAAATGCTCAGAGTATAAATGATGTAAATTTTTTATTCGACTAGGAGGGGAGAAAATGGAACAAATAATAACAAAGGATTTACTTATATTGGACTTAGCTTCTTCTACTAAAGAAGATGTAATTAAAGACATGGCAAAAGTTATCGAATCCGAGGACCGGTTGGATAATTTAGAAGGTTACTTGGAACAAGTGTTTAAAAGGGAAGAAACTTTTCCTACCTCAGTTGGTTTCGAGGTTGCTATTCCACATGGCAAGACTGATGCCGTTAAATGGCCTACCGTTGCTTTTTCCCGATTGAAAAATGAGGTTAAGTGGAGTAACGAAGAGAGTGTTAAATATGTATTTCTAATTGCAGTGCCGGAAAAGGAAGCCGGAAATATGCATTTGCAAATTATCGCACAACTTTCTAGAAAAATAATGAGGGAAGAATTCAGAGAACAACTGAAGAATGCGTCAGAGGCAGATGAACTTCTGAAGATATTGACAATGTAAATTTAATGTATATAGTTCAATTAATTATGGGTTTTATCTATGCTATATAAAATATATTAAGGGGGAAAAAGAATGGATGATTTAAAAGGTTTATTCAAAAACACAAGGCAACATTTGATGTCGGGGGTATCGTACATGATTCCCTTCGTTGTTGCAGGCGGTGTACTGCTAGCGCTTTCAGTTCTATTATTTGGTTCAGCATCTGTACCTCCAGAAGGAACAAGACTTAATGACTTATTTAATATCGGCGCAGCTGGTTTGGGACTTATGGTACCAATCCTTGCAGGTTTTATAGCATTTTCAATGGCAGATAGGCCTGGTATTGCACCGGGAGCTATTGGTGGTTTCCTTGCCAATAAAATTGGTGCAGGTTTTTTAGGCGGGATAGTGGCAGGTATACTGGCAGGAGTCATTGTATTTTATTTAAAGAAGATTAAAGTTCCGACAATCATGCGTTCCGTTATGCCGATATTTGTTATTCCATTAGTGGGTACGTTCATAGTTGGCGGACTTATGATGTGGGCTTTAGGTACTCCAATAGCGGGTTTGATGAGCGGAATGAAGGCTTGGTTAGAGGGATTAGGGACTGGTAACTTAGGTATATTAGGAATAATTGTAGGTTTGATGATTGCTTTTGATATGGGTGGTCCAATAAATAAAGTGGCTTATGGCTTTGGTGTAGCCATGGTTGGTACGATTGATACGGCAACAGGAATGGCATCTCCCATTGCATTAACAATTATGGCGGGGATTGGTGTGGCTATATGTGTACCGCCAATTGGAATGGGGGTTGCTACTTTACTAGCACCAAAGAAGTACACTGCTGAAGAAAGAGAAGCCGGGAAAGCGGCCATATTAATGGGTCTTATCGGAATCACAGAAGGGGCCATACCATTTGCTGCAGCAGATCCCTTAAAGGTCATACCTTCTATCATGGCAGGTTCTGCGGTAGGATCAGTTGCAGCCATGTTATTAGGAGCGGGAAATCCGGCACCCTGGGGCGGATGGATTGTTTTGCCGGTTACTAAAGGCGCAGGTGCTTATATTATTGCTACTCTGGTAGGTGTAGCCGTAACGGCTCTATTGGTAAATATTTTAAAGCGAAAAGTAAATCAAGCTACTAGTAACACTGATACCGGAGATGGTAGTCAGGAAGTTGAGTTAACTTTTGAATAACTGTTAATTGATGATTGCATTTTTTCAATTTAATAACTGACTAAACCGATAAGTTAACTGGGATAAAATGAAAAAAACAAATAAGTAGCTGTGGCAAAGAAAATAAGCTCTCCTTTGCTTATAAATAACAAGGATAGATATTGTTTTCAAAAAAGTAAAGGAGAGCGGCGAAATCAACAAGTTAAGAACTATACATTGATATTACTATATGGAGGTAGATTAAAATGAAAATTTTAGCAGTAACAGCATGTCCTTCAGGAGTTGCCCACACTTATATGGCAGCTGAAGCATTGGAGAAAGCGGCAAAAGTTAAAGGTATTGAAATTAAAGTTGAGACACAAGGTTCTATTGGAATAGAAAATAAAATTACTGCCGCAGATATCAAAGATACAGATGCAGTAATTTTAACGAAAGATATGGGAATTAAGGAAGCTGAAAGGTTTAATGGACTTCCAATTGTCAAAGTTGCAATTAGCGATGTGGTAAAGAAGGCTGAACAAATATTAGACAAAGTTGAAGCGTATATTAATGGAAAGAAACAGGTTTAGATCTGCCGCGATAAATAAAGATAGTTAATTGATTGGAAATTAGAGCGGGGAAAACTAAATTACGTAATCAATTATAGATTTTGCGGTAGTGTTTTAGAGCGTTAGGGGCGGGGCTTTGTACCGTCTGCGCTTTTTTCTTTTTGTAATGAAGTGTTTAATCATCAGTATTACGTATTTATTATTTATAGCAACTTTATATTTGAATCCTCAAGTATTTTGATTATTTCGCTGTCAGGAAGTTCATCTATTATTATACAATCTATGTCGTCCAGAGTTGCAAATTTGTAATTACCATCAAAATGGAACTTGTTGTTTTCCATGACCAAATAACTTTTTTTGCTTGCTTCAATTATTGCTTTTTTTGTAATGCCGTCGTCAATATCAAAAGTTGTTATATTTTTATCAAAGGCATCTACTCCGCAACTGCCAATAAATGATTTATCGAACTTATAGCGGGAAATAAGTTCAATCGTTGCAGCCCCAGTAAAACCTAACAAATTTTTGTTCAGTATACCTCCCGTAGCTACTACAGTAATATTATTTTGAGAACATAATATATTTAATATTTCCAATGTATTTGTAACAACTGTAACTTTTTTGGCACTCCCTGCTAGTAGCTTTGCAAGTAAAATATTTGTTGTAGATAAATCTAAAAATATCGTTTCCCGATCTAAAATAATACCGAAAGCTTTTTCAGCAATAATTGTTTTGGAAGGTACGTTAATTTCTTTTCTGGATCGTATGTCGTAATTATTGGCGGATTCTCTAATCTGAACTGCACCACCATAGGTTCTTTTTAAATGTCCTTGATTTTCCAGGATTTTAAGATCTTTTCTAATACAATCTTCCGTGACACTAAATCTGCTGCTGAGCTCTTTAACTTTAAGTTTCCCTGCAGAGTTAAGGAGGCTAATTATTTCCGATAGACGTTCTTCAGCAAACAAGGTTGTACCCCTTTCTGTTAAAACAAATAATTGAGTTAAAGGCATTTCTAAATGTATTACAAGTAAATCAATATGAGGTTTCAAAGACTATAGTTTTAGTCTTTTCCCGATATATCATTAGCTTGTTGAATAAACTAATTATATTATAGAACAGAACTGTGGACAATAATACAAAATAATAAAAAGTGTGATAAAATTAGTGCTGATACTAGATTTTCGCTTCTACTGGGAAGAGCACCCAGCTCATTAAACAATGCAGTTGCTGAAGAGGCCCGGTTTTTCTAAAGCCTACAAAAGAGTCACGATAAGCAGTCGAGAACCTACTTTAAAAATAGTTCTGGACTGTTTTACTTTACAGGATGTTACCTATTAGCAATTATTCATAACCATTGTCTCCTCAGTCTGTGTTCATAATCATAATGGCTAATACAAGTAAGGAATTTTCATTGCGAAATTCCCCGGACTATTATATAATCAAGATAAAACAATAATAAACAATATAAAATAATTACAAATTAAGGGAGGATATCTATGGAAAAATTAATCCAAACCAAGCGGGTTAGCATTCTAAAGGAAAAAATGATGGCTCAACCAAGGTTTGTATCCATTGAACAAGCCTTAATTATTAAAAAGACATATGAAGAAAATGAAGAGAAACCAGTAATCATCAAAAGGGCACTTGCATTAAAAAATGCATTGCTGCACTTAGATATTGCAGTAGAACCGGAGGAGAAGATTGTAGGGAATCGTACAATCGGGGTGAGGTATGGCGTCGTATTTCCGGAAAGTGGAAGTTCCTGGATTGACCGTGAATTTGAAATCCTTCCAACCAGGCCACAAGATAAATTCAATGTACACAAAGGAGATATTGACAGTTTTAGAAAAACAATTAGACCATATTTCAAGGGTAAATCGTTAGAAGATGTGATTAGGACCCGATACGGGCAGGAAATTGACGAGATTGCCAAGGTAGTAAAAATCAATCAAAAGGATCATGCACAAGGGCATATTTGTCCCAGTTGCCAAAAGTGGTTACAGTATGGGCCGGAGGAATTAAAGCAACAGGCTATTGCAAAATTAGAAAACGCGACCGGCAAACAATATGACTTTTATCAAAGTGTCATTTTAGTAATGGAAGGTGCTCAAGCCTTTATTATGCGATATCATGACCTTCTGGTGGAAAAGGCAAAGCAGGAGATTGATGCCGCTGATAAAGCGAATATGCTTGAGATTGCGGCTATTTGTAAAAATGTAAGTACGAAACCGCCCGGTTCTTTTCATGAGGCAGTACAATCAATCTGGTTCCTCTTTGTAATCCTTCATATGGAATCAAATGCATCTTCTTTTTCACCGGGAAGAATGGATAGCTTCTTATATCCGTATTATAAAAAGGATATAGAAGGCGGTAAAATTGATAAACAGAAGGCATTAGAAATCATAGAATGCATTTGGTTAAAGTTCAATCAGATTGTTTATTTGAGAAACTCCCATAGCGCTAAATATTTTGCAGGGTTTCCCATTGGTTTTAATATTGCAATTGGCGGCCAAGATGAAAACGGTAATGACTTTTTTAATGAATTATCTTTTCTATTTCTAAAAGCTCAGGAGCATTTGGGCTTGCCACAACCCAACTTGTCAGTAAGGCTTCATAAGGGAACCAATGAGCTTTTGTTAAAAGAAGCAATAAAAGTAGTTGCTAAAGGCAGTGGAATGCCACAGTTTTTTAATGACGAAGCTATTATTTCTTCCATGATGAATCTAGGTGTGACCGGAAAAGATGCCAGAGATTATGCTATTGTAGGTTGCGTTGAGCTTACTACCCAGGGAAATAACCTTGGTTGGAGTGATGCCGCAATGTTTAATTTAAATAAGGTTTTGGAATTAACTTTAAACAATGGGAAGTGTTTGGTAACTGGGAATAATATTGGACCTGATGGGGGAAATCTAACGGACTATAATACTTTTGCAGACTTGGAAGATGCTTTTGCCAAAAACATAAACTATTTTATAGAAAAAATGATTTTGGCTTGTGAGCAAGTGGAAAAAGCGCATATAGATATTCTCCCTTCCCCGTTTTTGTCGGCAGTTATTGATAACTGCCTAGAGAAGGGTATGGATGTGACTGCCGGGGGAGCGGTATATAATTTCTCTGGTATTCAAATGATTCAAATCGCTAATTTAGCCGATAGTTTGGCAGCCATTAAGCTTTTAGTATATGAGGAAAAACGAATTTTAAAAGAAGAGTTATTAAAAGCCTTACAATGCAACTTTGAAGGTTATGAAGTTATTCGTACCATGCTGCTTAAACGTGCACCTAAGTATGGAAATGATATTGCTTACGTTGACGAGCTTGGCGCAAAATGGGCAAGATTCTTTAGTGAAAAATTAAGTCATTATACCAATTATCGGGGGGGAAGATATCATACGGGAATGTATACCGTTTCCGCCCATGTACCGATGGGTGAAAATGTGGGAGCCTCAGCAGACGGAAGATATGCGGCAACTCCTTTGGCCGATGGCGGTATGTCTCCTGTATATGGAAGAGATATTGCTGGGCCAACAGCTGTATTAAAATCAGTTTCTCTATTGGATAATTATTTAACTACCAATGGAGGACTGTTGAATATGAAATTTTTACCGGAATTCTTTAAAACGGAAAATAATATTGATAAGTTTGCAAAGTTTTTGAGAGCCTTTGTAGATCTGGAGATACCACATATCCAGTTCAATGTACTAAGGAAAGAAGATTTGCTTGCAGCACAAAAAGATCCTGAAAAATATAGAAATTTAACTGTGAGAGTGGCAGGTTATACTGCTTACTTTACGGAACTGGCAGGTGAACTACAGAATGAAATTATTGCCAGAACAAGTTATGGAGACTTATGATACAAAAAAAATAAAGGGCAGTGTATTTGATATTCGAAGGTTTTCTACCCATGACGGTGCCGGAATTCGAACAACTATTTTTTTAAAAGGATGTCCGTTGCGGTGTGTTTGGTGTCATAATCCGGAAGGTCTTTCGCTAAAGCCACGGCTTATGTATTTGGAAAATCAGTGTATCCATTGCGGAACCTGTACCAAAGTATGTAAAGGCAATTCCATTATTTTAAAAGAAGGCAGGCTTCATATTGACAGAACGGTTACAGATGAGTGGGAAGATCCGATTGATGCCTGTCCGGCGGCCTGTTTAACCATGGATTGCAAATCATATACGGTAGAACAATTAGTAGAAGTGGGTTTAAAAGATGCAGCTTTTTTCCGGCATGGCGGAGGGATAACCTTATCGGGAGGAGAGCCGCTTTTACAAGAAAACTTTGCAATTGCATTGTTAAAAGCGTTTCACGAAGCCGGGGTTGACACTGCAATGGAGACTTCGCTTTATGTAGACCGGGAGACAGTTGCAAAGGCGCTCCGCTATTTAGATACGATCTATGCGGATTTTAAAGTATTTGATAGCCAAAAACATAAAGAATTAACTAAAGTGACAAATGACAAGATTAAGGACAATATAAAATTCATTTTGGAGTCGAACAAAAGGGATCAAGTAATTATTAGAACACCACTTATTCCAACCATGACAGCTGAGCAAGAAAACATTTTTTCTATAGCAAAATTTATTACAAATATTTATCCTGAGGTAAAATATGAATTGTTGAACTATAACCCTTTAGCGCAGGCAAAATATAGCTTAGTGGAAATGGAATATTGCTTTGAAGAAAACCCAAGAATGTACACTGAAGATGAAATGAATGAATTTAGAGAAGTGGCAAAAAAGGCAGGAATTAAGAATCTCATCATTGAGGTTTAAGTTAAAGTATTTTGCGGCTATTAAAGTGGAAATGGCAGTCTGGTAAAATGGATTTAATTACCCTGTAGTATGCAAACAGTGTGGCAACGCTGGTAACCTCATAAGTATTAACAAAAAAATCCGCCCGAATCGGCGGAAGAAGATGGTTTATAGAAATTTAATGGTCATATCACGAAAATATTTCATTTTTGTCTTGATTGGGTCTTTGATGAAGTTTGGTTCGTCCTGTATGATTTTTTCCATAGTGCTTTTTTCTAAGATCACATAGGGCCGGATAATCCCAAAAGGCGTGTGGAGTTCTGCGGAGAGGCCAGTTTCAATGTGAGAAATGCTTGCTCCATCCAGATGAAAGGTATATTCACCCAATAGCTTTTCGTTTTCTGTGATGCGCACGCCCACATGGTTCTGTTTCCCGGCCAAAAACGAGTTTACTACCGAGTAAAGCGCCTGATGATTCTGTTTAAACGCTTCAAAGGTGCGCTTGTAGAACGGCGTCAGTTCTTCATGGATAAATTTATCGGTCTCACTCATAGTTCATCCTCCTAATTCTTTTAAGGGGGCATTCGATTGGCTTTCCCCAAAATGACGGGGTAGCGGATATATTGGTATTCCAGTACACGCAAGAAGAATATGATTTGCCATTTCTCGCGGAAGAGCAAGTTATCAAATGCCCAGTGATTTTTTGTACGCAGTGCCATCCTTGAATACCGTGCCGACAACCTTGCCTAATTCAAAATATGAGGGATACATCATGATCATTGGATTTATTTTTACAGGATCGATCTGCCCGTCCGTCAAGCCTTTTTCATCTGCATAAACAGCTACTATTTCGCCCAGAAACATCAAGAACCCCGATAGTGTAATCGTTTGGGTTACTTTGCAAAGTATATTGATTGGGCACTCTTGGATCATTGGCGCTCTGCCGGCCTCATCGTAAAACGGGATGAACAATTCGGATTTATCCGTTGTTTTCCCTGATACCACACCGCAGAAATCAGTTTTCTCAGCCAAGTCCGGCGAGGGCAGATTTACGCTGAAAAATCCGTTCGCCTTAATACCGGTGGTTGTATAATGCGTTTCTTTTAAAGAAACATACAGCATCGGCTCCAAATTCACTACCCCGCAAGCGCCAACTGTACAATAATTGGGTCTGCCGCTAACATCTGCGCCTACGAGGATAGTTGGAAAAGGCATAGCGGGCCTGTTTGACATTTTTATTTTTTTCAGTTTAAATACCTCCCTTACAGGTTTAGTATCTACGGTTTTGATCGGTAATATTGGGCTTTCGCAGACATTATGCTCGAGGCGGAACTAACCGACTGCCCGGTTTCTTTATTATTTCACTGAGAAATTGAAATATCCTTTGACCAGCCTTTTAAGTAATAATTCATAGCTAATTTACCGGAAGCAAGAGGTCTCACCTGTAAAAATTGCCGGGAGATTGAGTGCGAAAGGAAACGCCGACTAGGTTGATTTGGATAATCATCTTAGTCGGCTTTATTTCCACTGAATTTAGAAGAAATTACCAAGTCCGTCGAGATTTACACAGAACGTATGTTCTGGTATTATGTATATTGAGGTGGATAGTGATGAGCGAACACACGATAGATTTACTGAGTATTCCTATTTATCGGCAGATGGCTCGGATAGTTTATGTCGACCGGTGTATGGTAAAGTGGGCGGGAATGCTTCTGTCTGAGCACAACGAGCAGATGAAAGAGAAAGAAGACAAAAGCGATGGGGCTCGTTGATTTTTCCCGCTTTCCCCGCAGAAGCGTATTGTGCATCGACGTAAAATCATTCTTTGCGTCCGTAGAAGCGGTTCGGCGGGGGCTTGATCCGCTGGAAGCCTATATTGTTGTAGTATCGGATGTAAGAAGAACCGGTGCGATCGTACTGGCCAGCAGCCCGAAGGTTAAACTGGAATATAATATCAAGACCGGAAATCGACTCTTTGAAATTCCCAGGCATTCGCCGATTATGGTAGTAGAGCCCAATATGGCGCTGTATATCAAGATGAACCAGGCAATACAGAATATATTCCGCCGATTCGTAGCAGATGAAGATCTACACGTTTATAGCATTGATGAATCCATATTGGATGTTACCGCATCGCTAAATTTGTTTGGACCCGCAGAGGCAATTGCAAAAGCTATCTTAAAGACGGTGAAGAATGAGCTGGGTCTTATTGTGACTGTAGGCATTGGCGATAATCCGCTTTTGGCAAAGCTGGCGCTGGATAACGAAGCTAAAAAGCGTCCGCCGTGGCTTGCAAAATGGACGTATGAGACGGTGCCGGAAACGGTATGGAAAATACAGCCGCTGACTAAGTTTTGGGGCATATCCAGAGGATATGATGAGAAACTCAAGCGAATGGGCATTTACACGATTGAGGGACTGGCTCACACCAATCCAGTGTGGCTGCAGAAAACTCTAGGCGTAATGGGATTGCAGCTATATTACCATGCATGGGGCTTGGATGCTAGCATCATTAGCCAGAAGGAACGACCGAAAAGTAAATCCTATAGTAAGAACCAGATATTGATGCGGGATTACTATGAAAAAGCAGAAATTCTAATGATCATCAAGGAAATGGTAGGAGATGTATGCACTAGGCTGCGTAAGCACCAGGAAAAATGCCAAGAGGTATATTTGGGAATAGGATACTCGGATAGGAATTTTAACTTGGGTTTTACTGCACGAATTAAGCTAATTCGCCCAGAACACTCAACAGATATCATTAGTGAAGCGGCACGCCAGGAGTTTAGTAAGCGGTGGCAGGGTGAAGCGGTACGATCGGTAAATATTACTGCTGGGAAAATCGTGTCGCAAGGCTATGAGCAGTTGGAACTGTTTTTTGAAGGCGAAGAAAAGAACCATGCCATAGATAGAGTAGTAGATGATCTTCGGAAGCGATTTGGTAAAAAAACGATCTTTTATGCTGGATCGATGGCTGGTGGAACCTTTCTTGAACGGGCGGATTATGTGGGTGGACATAAAGGGAAAAGTGAATGATGTAAAATGTTGTTGGAGCGTTTCACAAGCACTTTTTTTGAAAAAACGTGTTGTGAAACGCTATTTTTTCGTGAAGTCTTGAAATCAAAGGTTAGGCCACGCTATAATTCTCACATCAGGATCGGCCCTCCAGAGCGGTTTAAGACCGACTAATACGTCGTTTTTAAACATCTCGCTGGTTAAGCCTGAGCGTGGTACATGCGGTCAAAACCGTACTTATTTCAATAATTTCAAAAAAAATTTTGAGGCTTAAACAAGCTATGGATGTCGCTGCTTCCTAAAAATGACACCCTATAGTGTCGTGTAGCGTATTTATAACTAAGAAATCTGAATGGAAGAGGAGTAAATGGAATGAATCAGTACGATGTTGTAGTAATCGGATCAGGTTCTGCCAATATTGTCTTAGATGCAGCCCTTGAGCAAGGATTAAAATGCGCTATGATAGAAAAAGGACGATTTGGGGGGACGTGCTTAACTCGCGGCTGTATTCCTACTAAGGTAATGGTTACGGCTGCAGACTATATCAGGGAAATCGATGGATTGTCGAAGATCGGTGTCGATGTAGCTCCGGCAAGCATGAACTGGGAGACAGTTTCCCGGCGCGTATGGCAGAAAATAGAGGAAAGCAATGATGTTTTAACCTATTTTAAGGCAATGAAAAATCTGGATGTCTATCAGGGAATTGGTTATTTTACCAGAGAAAAGGTATTACAGGTAGCGTTAAATGATGGTACCCTATCAGAAGAGTTTACAGCCGACAAAATCTTCATTGCCGTTGGGTCGCGAACGAATGTACCTTCATTTGATGGTTTGGAAGAGGCTGGTTATGTAACCTCTGAAACGCTATTTGGTGATAAGTATCCTAAAAAACCATATAAAAGTTTAGTCATTCTTGGCGGTGGTCCTATTGGGACCGAATTTGCTCATGTATTCGCCGCTGCAGGTACGCAAGTTACTTTGGTACAGCGCAATATTCGCCTCTTGATTAAGGAAGATGAAGAAATCTCTGCCAAAATTTTAAAGGACCTTCGCAGGCTTGGTATTAATGTATTGTTAAATCAACTACCAACTGCTGTAAGGGTAGAAAATGGTGAAAAAGTTCTAACCTTTTCTGACAAAATAACTAGTGAAACTTGCGAAGTCCGAGCAGAAGAAATTTTGCTCGCATCGGGAATACGCCCAAACACGGACCTTTTACACTTGGAAAACACAAGCATCATAACCGATAGCCGGGGGTGGATTCATACGAATGAGTTCCTGGAGACAAATGTTGATGGTATCTGGGCATTTGGTGATGTAAATGGTGAAGCTCCATTCCGACATAAAGCAAATTATGAAGCTGAGATAGTCACTTACAACTTGTTTGGCGAGCACAAACAACAAGACTGGCGTTGGGCTCGTTATGATTTGGTACCCGTTGTAACCTTCACGCATCCTGAAGTTGCTCATGTGGGCTTGACAGAGCAGCAGGCCATTCAGTTAGGCTATGAAATAGTAACGGCCAAACATCACTATTCATCGACCGCCAAAGGATTTGCCCTTGGATTTGATCCAGGAGACGAGCATGATGGATTTGTTAAAATTGTGGTGGATAAAAAAACAAACGCTATTCTAGGAATCCATTTAATCGGGCCACAAGCGTCTATTTTACTCCAACCATTTATTAATCTTATGAATGCCGGTGAAACTAAACTTACACCGATCAATGAACATATTGCATCTAAGGCGGTAAAAGAACTGCGAGCCTCCAGAATGACTCGCTATTTAGATCCGCATTCCGTGAAAAGTATAGGCGAAACAATGACTCCACACCCTTCGTTATCTGAAGTAATTATGTGGGTAGAATATTACCTAAAGGGAAACCAATAAAACATACCAAAAGCTAACACGATCCTCTTTCAATGAAGGGGTCGGAACATTTCGCGTATTAGTATTATGTTTTTGTCCCGGCTCACGTGGAGTGTTGCCTTTGGCTGAAAAGAAAACACAACCCGTAAGGCCAGGCATTGCCTGGCCTTACGGGTTGTGGGGAAATATGAAAAGTATATTCATTGACAACACTGTTATAAGCTGATAGTCTAACATTAAACAGGAGATGATCTGATGAATATTAAATTTAAAAGTGTGCAATCCCAAAAATTGGGCGATCAAATCATTCAGCAACTCCAGGAAAAAATTTCGTTAGGAGAACTGCAACCTGGTGATAAAATGCCTACTGAGCCCGAACTCATGAGCATGTTTGGCGTAGGCCGTTCTACAATCCGAGAAGCAGTAAGAGTTTTAGTAAAAGCCGGTCTTCTTGAAGTTCGTCAAGGAGATGGGACGTATGTACTTGATAAAACGATTAATTCGGAGCCATTGGAACATCGCTTGCGGCGGGCAGCAATATTGGAAGTGTATGAAGTTCGCCGTATTCTTGAACTGGAAATAGCCAAGCTGGCTGCTCTGCGCCGAACGGAAGATGATCTTATTCATATGCGCGAAAGTCTGAATAAGAGACGCGAAGCAAGACGTATAGACGATAATCGCGCCTATGTTGATAGCGATCTTGCCTTTCATCTTGCCGTCGCTGCCGCGAGTAAGAATAGTGTGCTTGCCGATTTATACTTCAGTTTTTCTAACGCATTGCGGGATGCCTTGGACAAGTTGATTTCAGACCGGGAGCTATATCAAAACCAGATTTCCATCCATGAACAGTTATTAGATGCCATTGAACGTAAAGATGGACAGGCGGCTGAATATTGGACTGCGGAGAATCTGGACCGAACAACGAGAAGTTTAGAAGCACTATTACGATAGTGATTTTATGATATTAAACATCAGATGATAAGATGAAAAACGAGGTGCAAAAATGAAAAATCGTTTTCTTTGGTTGCTGTCTGCAGGACATTTATTCACTGATTTAAATCAAGGTGCTTTGCCAGCCATATTACCTTTTTTGATAGCGGAGTACAATTTGAGCTACGCTGCCGCTGCGGGACTTGTCTTTGCGGCAAGTTTTGTTTCTTCTATTATACAGCCTTTCTTTGGATATCTTGCCGATAAAAGTTCAAAACTTTGGCTTATACCGGGTGGTATTCTGTTAGCTGGCTGTGGATTAGCAACTGTAGGTTTTCTCTCAAATTACTGGTTGATTTTTGCGGCCGTAACGGTTAGCGGGATCGGAATCGCAGCATTTCATCCGGAGGCGGCGCGAATGGCCAATAAAGTTTCCGGTGAAAAAAAGGGAACTGGTATCAGTATTTTTTCCGTCGGAGGCAATGCAGGATTTGCTTTAGGCCCGGTTATCGCCACAGCTTCGCTGCTGTTATGGGGTTTGAAAGGGACTCTGATTCTGATTGTGCCTGCAGCTATCATGGCGGTAATCACAGCCTCCCAGGCAGGCAAATTGCATGAGTTTCAAAAGCTTGCCCAAAAAGCAGGGGGTATTAGGAATGAGGCAGAGGAGAAGGAGGAATGGGCCCCTTTTTCCAGACTCACAGTAGTCTTATTTTGCCGTTCGATCATGTTTTATAGCCTGAATACTTTTTTGCCGCTATACTGGATCAACATACTTCAGCAATCCAAAGCAACCGGCGGCTCTGCGTTAACTATTTTATTTACGGTCGGGGCAATAAGTACTCTATTTGGCGGGCAACTGTCAGACCGTTTTGGTTATACGACGATCATCCGGATTGGATTTGTTGTGCTGCTTCCCTTCTTAATGGTCTTTAACATGGTTAGCAATGTTTCTTTAGCAACATTACTGCTCATTCCTATAGGCGTGGCTCTGTTTGCACCTAACAGCCCAATGACGGTTCTGGGACAAAAGTATCTTCCCAACCGGCTTGGTTTAGCTTCAGGAGTTACGCTGGGGCTGGCAGTAAGTGTGGGAGGGATAGCCGCGCCGGCGTTAGGGTGGTTTGCAGACAATTATGGATTGCCACACGCCATGCAATTAGTTACTTATTTGTCGATAGTATCGGCAGTTATGGCTTTTACTCTACCCGTTCCTCAGTCGGACACAAATACAGCCGGAAAATCTTCCGTTTAAGGATGATATCTAAGGGATAATGCGTTATGCAATGCTCCGACTGAATTTGTAGAAGCATTTATTATTGCTTTAAAAATTTTAAAGGATGTCAACTTGCAATGAAAATGGTATTTGACGTATTTTCAGCGCTTTAGTTTTGCTACACAGGATAGATAGTGTAAGAATTTCTTTCACGTCGTAGGTAAAAATATCTGCGGCGTTTCTTTTTTGCCGGGCAATAATTGGCAAAAAGCAGGGCGTATCAGTAATAGCAAAAAAGAAACTTTCTGCGAATCATAAAATATTGTGGGCAGGGGTTATAGTGTTTTGCGTTGAATTTTTTTTAATACATTTTGCATAATCGCTAATATCATGAAAGGGTAATATACATCATGAAAAAGCATTTAAATTTATTTTTTCCTCAATGGCAAGGTGGAGGCCCAGACCGGTCAACCTATGATGGAGCGTTGGAATTAAAAAAGCTTTATTTTAAAGAAATAAAGTTTTCAGAAGTAGAAGTCAGTACGGAAGACATCGACAAATCTAATAATATCATTATCGGGTATACAGAAATTCTCAAACAGCTAAAGAGAGCAAAGAAGTCAATAGCCCGAAAATTACCAGAGACGATATTTACCGTTGGCGGAGGCTGTGACGCTGATGTTGCATCTATTGCCTACTTAAATGATAAGATGCGAGGCGATCTGACGGTATTATGGCTTGATGCTCATGGGGATATGAATACGCATGAAACATCTGCTAGCAAATATTTTTATGGAATGCCCTTAAGAACTTTGCTTGGAGAGGGTGAGGAAACAATCGTAAAACTGGTTTCCCCAAGCCTGCTGCCTTCACAAGTGATAATGTTAGGAATTCGCGATTTGGATGAGGCCGAAAAAGAATATATTACCGCTCAGAACATAAGCGTATTTACCGTACAGGATATGGAGCAAAGGGTGGATTCGGTTATTGAAACGGTTAAAACAAAGGGGCATCGGAGTATTTATATCCATATAGATTTGGACGTGCTTGATTTTGAAGAGTTTCCACATGTCCCGGTTCCAGTACCTGCTGGGTTGAAAGTTAATACTTTTAAGGAGTTATTAAAGAAACTTGATAAGGAATTTAAGCTTGTTGGTCTGGGGCTTTTTGAATATCAGCCTTCTGGACAGACGATAGAATTGATCGAAGACATTATAAAAATTGGAGTTAAGTTATAGAAAAAACTTGGTACAAGCGGTGCTGTGCTGCCGTCAAGGGTGAGAACACAGAATTTTTATAAATAAATATGATTTGTACATTATTTATGTTTGCCATTTTTATGAGTAAAAAGCCAAACTCCTGAGTTTCAGGGGTTTGGCTTTTTAGCCACTAGTCCCTGAACTGGCTTTCTCTATAAGAAGGCCAGTTTAGTTTTTTTGTATGAGACATTAATTATCTAATAGTTTTGTCTACTTAATTTTATTGCAAAGCGCAAAAGTTTTCTTGACTTGGAGTTTGCTCCAAGTGATAAGCTGAAGGAGACAAATAATAATACAGCAGTTATGAAAGGAGCAAATGTATGGCAATTACGGAGTTTTCCAAGAAGTATCACGAAAGAATGTTTCCAGGATATGTATCTGAATTTTTAGAAACAGATCCGGAATTTATTGAGCGATTTGACAACTTTGCTTTTGATGAAGTGGTAAATAGTGATGACTTGGATGATCGCACGCGTATGATAGCGATTCTGGCAACACTTGTTGGTGCGCAGTGCGTGAATGAATACAAGGCGATGATGAAGGCAGCTCTAAATTTCGGTGTCACTCCGGTTGAAATAAAAGAGGTGGTATATCAGGCGGTCGCCTATCTTGGCATTGGAAGGGTATTTGATTTCTTACATGCTACTAATGATGTATTGACAGAAAAAGACATCCGGTTGCCACTGGAAGGGCAGGCAACCACAACGACAGAAAACCGTCTGGAAATAGGTATTCAGGCGCAGGTAGACGTTTTCGGTCCTCAAATGGCAGATTTTTATAAATCAGGACCGGAGGAATCACGTCATATCAATCACTGGCTGGCGGGTAACTGCTTTGGCGATTATTACACCCGTACAGGTCTTGATTATAAAATGCGTGAGGTGATTACTTTTTGTTTTTTATCTGCCCAGGGTGGCTGTGAACCGCAGCTTACCAGCCACGCAGCCGCCAATATGCGTATCGGCAATGACAAGCAATTTTTAATTAAAATCATATCCCAGTGTCTGCCGTATATCGGATATCCAAGAAGCCTGAATGCGCTTCGCTGTGTCAATGAAGCGGCAGCCCGGATGGGGGAAAATAGGTAAAAAATTATATAGATAAAAGATGATCAAGTGGAAAGAACAGGAGGCACGTATATGAGTAAAACAACGGATTTAAGTAAGGGAGCAATTTTTTCTATCGGAGATAAACTGCCGGAAAAGTTCAGCCAATATTTTATTGGTCAGGCATATTTGAACATGTTAACTACGACGGGGGTTCCCATTGGAAACGTAACTTTTGAACCGGGCTGCCGGAACAACTGGCATATTCATCATAAGGGCGGGCAAATTCTGTTAGTAACAGGCGGCCGGGGCTATTACCAGGAATGGGGAAAAGAAGCCATTGAACTGCATCCGGGAGATGTGGTAAATATTCCACCGGAAGCAAAACACTGGCATGGAGCAGCCTGCGACAGCTGGTTTTCCCATCTGGCGGTGGAAGTGCCGGCAGATGGTAGTTCCAACGAATGGCTGGAACCGGTGGATGACAAAGCGTACGGCAAGCTGAAATAAGCGGGAGGTGCACCCATGGACAGACCGTATATCATATGCCACATGGTGACATCACTGGACGGAAAGGTCACCGGCGACTTTTTAGGAAAAAGCGCATACAGTGGACTCATTGAGGACTATTACAGAATACACAGGGAATACGGCGCGGACGGTTTTCTCTGCGGCAGAGTGACGATGGAGAGCAGCTTTCCCCAACCGCCCGCCCCGACGGCGGTGTACGACGGCCCACCTATTGTGCGGGAGGATTATATTGCGGAGAGTGCGGCGTTTTACGCGGTTGCCATCGATCCGCAGGGAAAGCTTTGGTGGAGTGACCGCGCCATTGCCGACACGGATGACGGCTACAATGACGCGCATATCATCGAAGTGTTGACCCAGAGTGTCTCCGACGTCTTTTTGGCACATTTGCGGGGTAAAGGCGTTTCATATCTCTTCGGCGGTAAAACCGAACTGGACCTTTCCCTTGTCGTCCAAAAGCTCAAACGGGTATTTGGCGTGGAAACTCTGCTGCTTGAGGGCGGCGGGATTGTCAACGGCTCCTTTCTTCAGGAGGGACTGATCGACGAAATCAGTCTTGTGGTGATTCCTGCAGCCGAGCCGTCGGAAAAGGCGGTTCCGCTCTTCCAAACGGGCCACTATCAAACCGGTGACATAGCGGCGGCTTCTTTCAGGCTGAAAGAAGCAAAAAATCTAGACAACGGCGGTCTATGGCTGACCTATCAAAAGCAATCATAAAGGAGTAATGAATATGTACAATTTTATTTTTCAAAATACAACCAAGATTTACTTCGGTGAAAACCGGCTAGGTCATTTGGGTGAAGAATTAAAGCAGTATGGAACCCGTGTATTGCTGACCTATGGCGGAGGCTCTATCAAAAAAATCGGCCTTTATGACAAGGTGACGGAGGAACTGAAAAGGGCCGGGCTGACTGTCTTTGAACTGTCCGGCATTGAGCCTAATCCTCGTCATACCACTGTCAATAAGGGGGCGGAACTCTGCAAAAAGGAAAAGATCGATGTACTGCTTGCGGTCGGCGGCGGCTCGACTATCGACTGTACAAAGGCAATTGCCGCTGCAACATTTTACGACGGAGACAGTTGGGACCTGGTAACACATAAAGCACCGGTTAGCAAAGCGCTGCCGGTACTCACAGTATTGACACTGGCGGCCACCGGTTCGGAGATGGATGCGGGCGGCGTCATCAGTAATATGGATACTAATGAAAAGTATGGTTTGATTCATCCGCTGCTTCAGCCCAAGGTATCTTTCCTCGATCCTACCAATACCTATTCTGTTAGCGCGTTTCAGACTGCCTGCGGCAGTGCGGATATCTTGTCACATATTTTTGATGTCACCTATTTTACTGCTACTGAGAAGATGGATATGGTGGACCGTATTATGGAGGATATTATCAAAACCGTTATCAAATATGCTCCGATTGCCGTAAAGGAACCGGAAAACTATCAAGCACGAGCCAACCTGATGTGGGCTGCTTCATGGGCGCTGAATGGATTTTTGCAAACCGGGGCTTTTCAGGCTGCCAGTTGTCATGCCATGGAGCATGAACTTTCTGCATTTTATGACATTACCCACGGTCTTGGCCTTGCTATCCTCACTCCCCGCTGGATGGAGTATATTCTGGATGAATCCACTGCACCGCAGTTTAAGAAATTCGGTGTTAATGTGTTCGGTGTGGATGCGTCGCTTTCCGATATAGATGGTGCAAAGCAAGCCATTGTGTGTCTGAACGATTTCCTGTTCAAAACGCTGGGCCTGCAAAGTACTCTCACTGAAATCGGTATTGATGATAAGAACTTTAAAGTCATGGCGAAAAAAGCCTGCAAAGGCGATGTACTAAAAGGGTTTAAGCACTTAACGCCAGAGGACGTGGAGAACATCTTTAAGATGTGCCTGTAAGAAGGAAGTAAACTATGACACGATATACCTGGTGAAATAGACCTCAAAGTTATTCTCTTGCTTTTCCTTATTACAAAAAATGCACCTTACGCTTTGCGTAAAGTGCATTTTATTTTTAGTCTGAACAAGCCCAAGTGGTATGTGGAAAATGTGGTTGCATTTCCGTGGACATAAGTAAAACCATCACATTTTAAGCTAGTTTGAAAGAGCAAATACAGTCTGTTTCTGCCCATGCCTGAGGATTGACCATCGTATTCTGGTATGTTAGGATGAAACTGGTAATTAATATCAAGGATAAGTGCCATGGGCTTAATAGGGAAGCTTGGTGTTTTGACCGGGGATGTTTTTTTAGAGTAATTTTTACATAATAAGCCTTCCTGCCTACAGAGCTGGCTCATGTGTTTTTCTTTTGGAATTAGGCAGAAAGCCTAATCAATCAATGCATTAATTGGCCGCCGGAGTAAGACCGGCAACTATTATACGGCGTATATTCTATTTAAGGGAGATGGAGGTTATGAGGCGTTTTTTATCTTTTAGGCGCATGATGAGCGCTATGCTTGGTTTGATATTGTCATTTTGGTTGATTGTTCCCTGCGTGCAGGCGGAAACCAAAACTTTGCCCAGAGACACAAAGCTGCATCCGCAGGGGTGGGCGGTTGGCGATCTACTTGAATTTAAAAAAGGTACGATCCTTACGACCAATGATTTAGGAGAAGTAATTTCCGGTACTTTGAAGGATGATACATTTCTCCAGCCTTGCGGCTGGGAAAGAGTAATTAATGATTACCACTACATTTCCGCCTATGCCAATATTGACCCCTTTTTCTCCCGGTTTCATCGCTCCTTAGTAGAAAGAACCTATAACATAGCTATTCCCGGCTACGGGCATTTACGCTATAAAGGTGGAGCCCCGGTTACCTTTAGCGAACAAGGAGAAGTGATTTCCGGTACAATCGCTGAGCCGGCAACCGTTCGACTGGTGGCGGGGAAATACGGTTTTCTGACCTTTAAAGAAAACACCGTTCTTTCGTTTTATGATTCCGGTGTGATCCGGTCCGGTGTCTTGGACGAGGATACCAATTTGCGGCCTGTAGGCTGGAAAGCAAATCTTTTCGCAAGTGACTCGGCCGGTTTTGTGAAGTTTAAGGCAAAACAAGCCATAGAATTCAATGAGAATGGGGAAGTTACCACCGGGACCCTAAAGGAAATGGCTAATTGGCGTTCAACGGAAGGGGAAGCCGTCGAATTTCCTGCTAATACTGTTGTACACTTTAATGACCAGGGTGCAGTAATGGAAAAAGCTGCTTCCTAATGTATGGCTGGTTAGAAAAAGCTGGTTTCTAAGGCTGTCGTTTATAAGTCAAACATTATCGAATCCGATTCAAGCAGGGAATAGAAAAGCCTATGGAACGTTTTTTTGTGTCAATGGCTGGGCTTCGGGTTTTAATTGATGTTCCCCTTGTGTGTTCCATGAAATTACGGTAATCGGAGTGATAAAGAACTGTCGGTTTGAAGGGGTATCACCTGGGCATGCACTAGAACATAACTACAATAAGTATGGAAACGAACAGCACGCTCTTAGGGCGTGCTTTCATTTTCTTTATGAGGAGTTTATATTTTGATTACCAGAAAGCATGCTAGGCCTGCTAGCAGCCATAGTAAAAACAAAGCCCAACGTTTTTTTCGTGTTTCATGACGTAGTGCACGATTAAGATCATGTTGCTTTGCTTTTCTTTTTTGTACTATTCCGGCAGGTAAATTGCCATCAGATAATGTAATTGCAGCAAAAGGACACTCTACGGCGCAGTGGCCACAGCCAATGCATTTCGTTTGATTGATTATATACTGCTTCAAACCTTTTGTAACTGCTCCTACTTTACATGCTTTTTTACATATCCCACACTTTTCGCAGGCAGCGTTAATTTGGAATGGCATACTGTTCACCGACTTTCAAGGTTGATATAAAAAGTTTAGCCTGCGATTTCGAATTTGCCTGTTTCATTAAATTAATTCAGAATCAATGTCTTTGCCGGAAATGGGGAATGATGATCTAGGCTGAGCGATGCCAAACAGAAAAATATCTACCAGTTTCTCCAATTCAGAAAGCACGGTATTGCTGCACCAGATAGTTTCCAGACAGAAGGGATCCTGAAGAATTCCGTCAACCATATTCTGCAGTAAGCTGATGTCAATGGAATGTAGACGGCCGCCAGCGATATTGACTTCAAGGGTGGCGGCAATTTTTTGCCACTGATTTTCCCGTATTGTAATGATTTGATCCCATTCAGCCGGATAATGCAGTTTCAAATCAAGAAGAGCTATCCGGCTGAATGGGGCAAGTGTCTGTTGGTATGCAAAGAGTAAGGCGGAAAGCTCAGTAGACAGTGAGTGATAAGGCAACTCATCGGTCATCTGACGGATGTTATTTAGTCTGAAGCCGACAAGTTGGCTGATCAGTTCCGTTTTACTATTAAAGTAGGAATAGAACTGGTCGGGCGAAAGGGACAGACGAGCTGTTAGTTGTTTCAGGGTAAAAGCGGCGCCCTGCTGATTGAATGCAGTCTGGGCGGCTAATAAGATTTCCCGCTGTGATAACACAGGACTATGCCTCCTTTTGGCAACTGATGAGTTTGGAATGCAGATTTATATATGATGATAATTATTCTCAATTAATTTTAAAAAATAAAGAGCCTGCTACAGCCAAATGTATTTTTCGGTATCAGTATTGAACAATGCATCAGAAATATAGCAAAGTCTAGAACAGACAGAGCGATTTGAAAAGAGGGTTGTCTGTTCTAGTAAATTCAGTGTTTAGATAGCATAGGTTTTAGTTAGATATGGTTTTTACCTGCCTTGAGATGTTAAACTTCAGCAACAACCCGGCAGGGTAGCCCTGTCAGTCCTTCATAATTGACCGGATAAGTATGCACTAAAAACGGCTGGCCTTTAGCCACTGCAAGCAATGTATCCAGATTAGCCAGATTCTCAATCACAAAGACTCCATGATCAGCACAATACTGGTCGGCCCGGAAATGTTCGGCAGGCTTGCGGATACCAGGGAAGTCAATGCCAATCATGCTTACTCTTTTATTTACAAGATCGGTAATCAGCGCATCGGATAGTTCGAGAAGGGTTTGGAGATAGGCAGGAGTTCCAAACTTATTTTCCTTTAAGCACCCGCTGTAAAACATAATAAAATCATGTTCAGCAATTTCGTCCATATTGATATCGCCTGCTTCAATTTCTCGCTCCTTCACGTGGCTGACATCAAACAATATTCCTCTTCTTTCAGTATTCTCCAGCGGGAATTTTTTGTTCATTACGTCGAAGTGGGTGCCGATGTGCCCGAATTGAACAACAGGAGGTATTTGACCAGAAGCAGTCATACTCGACATTATTTTTAGAATTTCTTCGGTAACGGTAACTGACAGATCAATTTTCATTATACATCACTCCTTATAATATCGTTAGTTTCCTGGGAAACAATTTTATTATATGGCGATATTGTTTCCGTGTCAACTATGAATTTGTCGACATGGAATAATATATGTCTGACTTTGGGGGACAAGGGGGCAGGTACATTGTTCCAAAGATAAAAGAATGTTAAACTAACCTAGAAGTGATAAAAGCCAAGAGCAGTTAGCGGAAAAGAAATCTGTCCTTTTTGCAACATCTGATCGAGAGGTGTAATAGATAAAATGTAGTGGGACGAGAAACCTGTCCTCATGGCCTCGGATCATTATTTTTTTATGCTGCGCGCGTTTCAATATCCCCAGTGTCATTTAGTCTTGCTATAATGTTATTGGGAAGAAAGACATGACAGGCCAGATAAATACAAGTATTTTAAATCCTATTTAGGTGGTGACATGAGAATGAGCGATATATTAGCAGGGCTTAACGAGCAACAGCGACAGGCTGTAACGACTACTGAAGGCTTTATCCGTGTGATCGCCGGCGCGGGCTCCGGCAAAACGCGGGCGCTGTCCCACCGGTTCGCCTATCTGGTAAACGATATTGGCATCATGCCGGCCAACATTCTCTGCGTTACCTTTACCAATAAATCGGCGAATGAAATGAAGCAACGTATCCGCCGCCTCACCGGCGACAGCGATACAGGCTATATCAGCACGTTCCACAGCTTTTGCGTAGCCGTTTTACAAGAGGATATTAATACTGTACAGTATCCGAAGAACTTTCTCGTGCTGGACAACGCAGATATCGACGCCATGCTGAAGATCATCTATGAGGAGCGCGGTCTCACACTGCGCCATATGACCTTTTCCAAAGCACGGGACATGATCGAAATACGCAAGATCTTCAAAGATCCCGAGTACTATGAGCATATGATAGCGCTTCCTTTGGATAAATTGCAGCAAAGGTACCTGGATGCCGTGGAACCAGATGACATTATTTTCTGGGGTTATCTTTATCAACAAAAGAAGTGCTTCAGCCTGGACTACAACGACCTGATCAAATATGTGCTCTATATCTTCAGCGTCAACGAGGTAATTCGGTTAAAGTGGCAAAAACGGCTGGAATACATCATGATCGATGAGTATCAGGATATCGATGAGCTGCAGTATCGCCTGATGAAGGTATTGTGTGCCTACCATCAAAACCTGTTTATTGTAGGCGATCCGGACCAGACCATTTACACCTGGCGGGGAGCCAGCGTATGGTATATATTGAACTTTGATAAAGAGTTTTCTAATGTCCGCACCATCATGATGATGACTAATTATCGATCTACACCGCAGATTGTGGCCGTAGCCAACTCTCTGATCGGGAACAATAAACACCGCATAAAAAAGGATTTGCTCCCGGTGCTGCCGGATGACACCAAGGTTGTCTACCATCACGCCAAAACAGCGGAGGCGGAGGCCAAATGGATAGTGGCTGAAATCAAGCAACTCGTCGCTAATGGCATAAAGCTCGGCGACATTGCCATTCTATATCGTGCCCATTATATTTCCCGCATGCTGGAAGAGGTATTGTTGAAGGAAGAGGTACCGTACAAAATTTATAGCGGCGTACAGTTTTTCAACCGTATGGAGATCAAGGATGCGTTGTCATATTTGCGTCTGATAGCCTATAAGGACGACTTGTCTTTCCTGCGGATAGCCAACGTGCCCAAACGCAATATCGGTGAACGGCGCATGAAGTTTTTGCAGGACTACGCCATGCAGAATCAATGCTCGCTTTACAGTGCATTGGAACGGACAATCGATAGCGAAATTTTCAAGAGTACCAAGGCACAGCAGTTCGTAGCCCTGATCGAACGATTTTCGGCAGGCTATCAGGGGTTGCCTGTCTCCGAACTGTTGAATGCGGTCCTTGACCAGAGCGGCTATGAAGTGATGCTCCGGACAGAAGGCAGCCAGGAACGGCTGGATAATCTGGCGGAACTGAAACAGTCGGTTTATGAATATGAAATATCCTGCGGTGAGGAATGCACACTGGAAGACTATCTTGCCCATGTGGCGCTGCTGACAAACACTGATGCTCTTTCCGGTCAGAACTCGGTCAAGCTGATGACTGTGCACACGGCCAAAGGGCTGGAGTTTCTCCATGTGTTTCTTTGCGGACTGGCGGAAGGCGTGTTCCCGTCGAGGAAGACTGCCACGCTCGAGGGAATGGAGGAGGAGCGCCGCCTGGCCTTCGTCGCTTTTACCCGGGCCCCAAAAGCACTGTTTATCACCGATGCGGAAGGACGTAATTTTGACGGTTCGCATCGTTATCCGTCCCGCTTTATCTTTAATGTGGACAAGGCGCTGCTTGTCTACACAAATGAATTGGACGACAGTCTGGTATATGAAACAAACTGGAATATCACCAGTAGTGAAAAGATGTTGGCAGCGCAAGCTTCCGGGCCTGTCTTCAAGCCGGGTGACCGGATTGTTCACAGCATACTGGGGAGCGGAGCCGTGATCGATATTGAATACGACAAAGCCGCTTACGTGATCAAGTTCGATGACCTCGGGACAATGCGAAAAATCAATTTTAAAGCAAAGCTTGAGGCAGAGAGTGCTTTCAACGGAAACAAGTGAATTATAACGTGGTAGTAGCCTATGGCTTTTTATCAGCCGTTATTTTACCGTATCATTTCCTATCGAGGGCGTAGCATTTCTAGGTCTCAAGGAATAATTATTTAACCTTGCACTATAATGGTATAGCGAATAAAAATAAGGACAAAAAAATGTGGTCATGATACAATAATAAAATATTAATAAAAAATATTTTTTCAAGCTTGGAAAGGTAGCTAGGGTTCCGCCTTTTATGAGGGCTGCGACCGAGCGCTACAGCCGCTTTGCGGGGGCACCTATTGGCACAAAAAGCCCGAGGGGGATAGCTTGGCGTATTTACGTGCGTCAAGATATCTCTCCGGGCTTATTTTTTTTAAGAAGGGATTGAGTGTTTATGATTGCCGATCAATATGACGTTTTTCTGTTTGACCTTGACGGTGTAATTTATCGTGAGGATGCTGTTTTGGCAGGAAGCAGAAGGTGTATTAGAAAACTTCGGGCACTGGGGAAAAAAGTTTATTTCTTGACGAATGATCCGCGACCAACTAGACAAGAGTTATGCGATCGCCTAAATTCAATGAAGATAGCAGTGTCACAAGAAGAAATAATTACTTCTGGTTGGGCGACTGCTCAGTATCTAGCTGAAAATAATATCTCAGATGTTTTTGCAATTGCCACCGAAGGATTTATTAGCGAATTGGAGGCCCTTGGTATTAGAACAAAAAATGACGGTAGTTGCCAAGCCGTTGTAGCTGGTTATAATGAAAATACGAATTTTGCGCAAATTCAGCAGGCAATAAGACATCTAGAGAAAGGCGCACGGTTTATTGCTACCAATGCTGATCAATCATTTCCAGGGCAAAATGGCCGGTGCATTGCGACAGGGGCAATTGCTGGAATGATCCGTATGGTTAGTGGAAAACAACCGCTTATTATCGGTAAGCCCTACTCTTATATTTTCTCGATTGCTTTCAGGAGAATTGTCCCTGATTCACGGGTGGTCATGATTGGCGATAGCCTGGAAACAGATATCTTAGGAGCACATCAACAAGGAATTGATGCTATCCTTTTATCCAAAGATGAGTTGCGTTTTCCGTCAAAGTACGATTATCGGATACCAGATAAGATTATTCCTACTCTTTTGGATTTGTTTAAGCCTGATATTGAAGTGGAGAAGTGGAGAAATCCGGGTTTTTTATGGCCGGATGCTGTAAAACCCGGAGTAGCGGCAGTAATATTCAATGCACAGCGTCAGGTACTATTGGTTAGACGTAATGACAATGGCTTGTGGAGTCTTCCTTCAGGACATCTGGAAATTGGTGAAACGGTTGTAGAGGCAATTAAACGGGAAATACAAGAAGAGACAGGGTTGATTGTGGACGTGGAGAAACTAATAGGTGTCTATTCAGATCCCGTTTCGCAAGTTTTTTCTTATCCGTCTGGTGGTACTACTCACTTCATTACCTTGAGTTTTTTATGTTATATAACAGGTGGATGTATGCAAGCGGACTATGGTGAGATTGCGGAAGTTGCTTTCTTCGATACAAGTCATTTACCAACCAATATGCTAAAAATGCATCCACAATGGCTAACAGATGCATTGGCTGACCAAAGTTTTTCTTTTTTTCGATAAAACGAGGCCGTTACGTACCAACCGGTCCAGTCAGGTGGAGGACGTCTTCGGGGTACTCTTTTTTTCTTCCTTTTTTCCCAAAAAAGAGCGTGTTGCATTGTGTTTTTAAAAAACGTTTTGCGATATGCTCTTTTCAGTTTTTATCATGAATGCGTTTTTCGATTTAAAATCAATACCGTAATGTGCCAGCATCTAGGCCATCCGATTCAACCTTTTGCATCTCAACATTTTCTAATTTGGAGATTTGGGGATGGACTAACGTTATCTTTATGATGGTTATCCTAGCAACCTTAACTGAAGTTTAACTGTTTGATAACTCGATAAAAAAGTAACTATGCCATAATATAACAAGGGATAAATCTTTTTATAAGCATATAAATCTTTAGATTGAAGGAGATGCTGAAAAATGATAACACGACGGTATCCGATAATTGTACAACTTACAACTATTTTTGTGACGACTATTTTATTTTTTCTCGTAATATTGGGATATGTGCTATATAGCTACTCAAACACTATAAGCGCAACAGTAGAATACAGTGATAAAGTAAACACTGCTTCGGCAAGATTAATAATGGTCAAAGATGCCCATACTGATTTTACCCGGGCGTTGTTGAATATGCGTGGTTTTCTGTTTTATGTTGACGGGGCAGCTCAATACGAACAAGGGTATCGCAAAGATTTTGCCAATAGCTATGAGATGGTAAAAAAATATAATGAGTCTGTTCAGACTATTGATGAAGATGCCGACCGATTAGAAAAGCTGCTGGCCGAATATCTTATTCTTGGGGATAACGTGATAGCAGGCAAAAAAAATAATAATCCTGATCTGAACAACCTGATAAGTAGGGGGCGACAATTAGTTGAGCAAATCGATGCTCAATTTGTAGTTGTAGCTCAAAAACAAAGCAATGCCATTAATGCCGACAGCCAATTTCTAATCAATCAGTCAAGAATTCAGAGGCAAATAGGGATGATGGCCGGCATAATTGTAACGATTTTAGTAATACTTATCGCGTTTATCTATAGCAGGAGAGTAACTATCCGTCTGAATAACCTAAAAACTGAGGTGTCAGCGGTTGAAGCGCTGGACTTAACCAGACCGGATTTTCACGCCACTTGTAATGATGAAATTGGCGATATGGCCGAAGCCATCATAAATATGAAGCGCGCGCTACGTGGTGTTGTTGGACAGCTTAAGAGCAGTGCCGCTACATTGGCGGCATCATCCGAAGAACTCACCGCGAACTCGGAACAGTCAGCTCAGGTTGCCAAGCAAATTGCGGCTTCGATTACCGGTGTAGCCACCGGGGCCAACGAGCAATTAGTGGCGGCCAATGAGGCTTCCTCGGTAGTTGAACAGATGTCGGCAGGTATACAGCAAGTATCCGCCAGCACAAATCAAGTTGCCGAGCAATCTGTCCGGGCGACTGGAAAGGCACAGGAAGGCGGAAGGGCAGTTGAAGAAGCAGTTAAGCAAATCATTCAGGTTGAAGATACTGTCAATACTTCAGCGCAGGTTGTGGCTAAACTGGGTGAGCGCTCAAAGGAAATTGGTCAGATTGTCGATACGATTTCCAGTATCGCCAGCCAAACTAACTTGCTGGCCCTTAACGCAGCCATCGAGGCAGCAAGAGCAGGCGAACAAGGAAAAGGCTTTGCTGTAGTGGCCGAGGAAGTCCGCAAGTTGGCTGAGCAATCCCAGGAAGCAGCTAAGAAGATTGCAGAACTGATTGGAGAAATCCAGGAAGACACGGATCAGGCTGTTGGAGCCATGAACGACGGCACGAGGGAAGTAAAAGCCGGAGCTGAGGTAGTTCATTCTGCGGGAATAGCTTTCCGTGAAATCATAGATATGGTGTCACATGTATCAAGCCAAATGAGCGAGAGTTCCACGGCCATTCAGCAAATAGCTAACGAAAGTCAGCAGATTGTGGGAACGGTCAAAACGATTGATAACCTCAGCAAGATGTCATCTGGAGAGGCTCAAAATGTCTCGGCGGCCACCGAGCAGCAACTGGCCTCAATAGAAGAAATTGCGGTTTCCAGTGAAGCGCTGTCCAAGCTGGCGCAAGAACTCCAGGCCGAGGTGGCTAAGTTTCGCGTATGAAATGATAGCGAGGATGTTTTTCCCGACTCATGATTTTCTTTGACTTCGAGTCTTTCATTATTCACACCCTTATTAAATCCCGTAGAACCTTTGCCTATTTATGGGAGAATATGAATCGATTACAACTAGCGCAGCTATGACAGTACATACTGAATTTGGGTGGGACTTATTTGTTATTTCCTGGAAATAAGTCATACGTTGTTTAATATTTAGCGCATACAATTGAGTTGTACGCGCTACTTTTATGGGTACTACTCCTCACTATTCTTCTGTTGTTCGCGGGCTCATCAGTTTTTTATAACGCTGATTCCTTTTTGATCCACTGTAGCTGGGAAGTTGCCGTTGTTTTAATGTTTTTTTGCTCACAAGACAATTGTCAAGATTGTCGGCTGTGGTCATGGCTGATCAAGCAAGGTCTGAATTACATTGATGAAGATGGGGTACAATGACTGTGAATGCCTATCGATACCAGATATTAAAACAACTAGGGGTAGTTTAGTATACACTAGATAAACTATTTGTTACGAATCAGGAGGGGGAACCCTGTATTCTAAATTACTTCCGCCTATTTCCAATCTAATGGATAAAGTCACATGGGCTGATCTCGTAAACTTTAAAATGATATTTTTTAGCGTTATCATCGAAGCATTACCCTTTATTTTGGTTGGAGTCTTTGTTTCGTCCGTGCTCAATTTGTTTTTGTCAGAAGAACTCATCCAGAAATTATTGCCGCAAAATCGGGTTTTGGGCATTATTATCGCCAGTATATTAGGCATATTACTGCCGCTATGTGAATGCGGAATAGTTCCGGTTACCAGGAGGCTGGTTCAAAAGGGAGTACCGGTTTCTGTTGCTGCGACGTTCATGCTTGCTACTCCCATTATTAACCCGGTCGTTCTTTTAGCCACTTCCGTGGCATTCAGTTTAAATCCCAAGATGGTTTGGCTGAGGCTTGGCGTAGCCTTCTTGGTTTCGATTGTTACCGGGATAGTATTAAGTTTTGTATTAAAGGATAACCAATTAAAAGAGAACTCTGACCTGCATTGTGATTGCTGTTCAGGGCACATGGCAAAGTCTGACTCTATCGTTGGCAACCTTTTTTATCTTCTAAAAGGAGCTTGCAGTGAGTTTTTTGAAATGGGAAAGTTTCTTATTGCCGGAGCTTTTTTAAGTGCCATAGCCCAGACGACAATCCCCTATTCGTCCCTGTCCACAGTCGGACAAGCCCCATTTCTATCTATTATCGTGATGATGGTGTTTGCATTTTTTGTTTCCGTATGTTCTTCGGCTGATGCTTTTATTGCAGCTTCCTTTGGGTCAAGTTTTACGACAGGAGCTCTTATCGCATTTATGGTGTTTGGACCGATGATTGACTTGAAAAACACGTTGATGCTTTATCATTCGTTTCGCCTTCGTTTTGTATTAACCTTGATCATTGTGGCTGTTTTTCTGTGTGTTAGTCTTTCCTATTTAAGCAACTTGCTGGTAGGAGGGGTGTAAGTGTTATTCCGAATTCGGCTTAGTTTTGATGCAATTATAAAAACCTTTATCCTTTTTGGTTACCTAATGTTTTTAACATGGCTGATAGGAACCAATGATATTCGGCTATATATCAATCCCCGCTACCTGGAGCTTACACAAATGACAGTATTAGTATTGTTTGTACTGGTTATTGTTCAGGCGCTGCAAATTATATACATAAAGAAAGATAACCACTGTCATCATTCTAGCCGGATAGTAAGGAATTGGCTGGGATATATACCGTTTTTAGTATCACTCATGTTGGCTTTTTATTTACCCAGCAGTACATTAGATGCCAAATTAGTCGGAACGAAGGGGTTTAATACCGGTGTTATTGCTGTTAGTGAGCAAGCTTTGGCCGATTTTGCCGCTACTATGCAGCAAATGCCAGTGATCGAGGTTACCGACGAAAATTATATTAATGTGATATCGGCGTTAAGACTTCAGCCAGAAAAATATGTAGGTAAGCAAATAACAATTACCGGATTTGTTTATAAAGATTTGTCATTTCCCTCGTCGGAGCTGGCATTAGTCAGGTATGTAACTTTTTGCTGCTCGGCGGATGCAGTACCTTCCGGCATTTTATGCCAGATTAATGATGAACAAAATTATTCTATCGGAACCTGGTTGAGGGTCCAAGGTACTCTGGCGTTAAGCGAGCAGCAGAATAAGACAATACCCCTGGTTTCTGTCGAGAAAGTCACTCCCATTGAAGAGCCGCTGCAACCGTATATTTACCCGTAAATGACGAATTAATTTATTGAGCAACTGGATAAGGTTATTTACATAGTCGCAGAAATCCTGCCACATTGGTAATGATTTATACTATTGTCAATCCTATAGCTGAAGGAGGGGATGCTTTGTTCGATAAGATTCTTGGAATTTTAAGCAACCTGGGATTGCCCGGGGTGTTTGCCGGAGTTTTTTTAGAAGCAATAGGACTGCCCTTTCCTGGCAGTGTATTAGTAGCTTTGGCCGGTTTTTTGTCAAAGCAAGGAGAGTTTAATATTATCGTAGCCTGGCTGGTGTCTCTGCTAGGTTACCTGCTGGGCTCGCTTTCTGCCTTTATGATAGGACGTCGAATGGGAGGACCCTTTATAAAGAGATGGTCGAGATATATCAGGTTGACTCCGGAACGGATTGATAAGGCCCAGGAACTTTTGCAAAAGTCTGCCCCTGTTTATATTATTGGCGGTCGCTTTGTACCAACGGTAGGCAACGTTACTCCCTATGTTGCCGGCATCAGCGGTATTTCTATTGTTAAATTTCTTGTCTATGACATGGTACACGCGCTTCTCTGGTTAACCATCTTTTTAGGTGCCGGGGCTATGCTCGGCAGCAAATGGCAAAGGCTGGCAGACAATCCGTGGCTTGAGTGGGTTGCTATCGGCGGCAGTTTGTTAATATCGGTTTATGTGTTTAGAGACTTACTTTCTGTACATAACAAAAATAAGGGGTAAAATTTGTCGTTAGAAAATAGAGATTTATAAATGCTTTGGCAGTTTATCTCCCAGCGGATTTGTAGTGCTGAGGGACGCTCTACCCATTAGGTATGATTATTACAATTAAATAAAGTTGTTATCTAAAATATTAATAAAAATAAGACTCGCACGATAGCGAGTCTTATTTTTATTATCATATTCAATTATGAACATGCTCATGCTTGACGCAAAGTTTACGATAGGAAAAGGGGAGACATCCCATCTATCCACTTTTTATAAATTTTATTTCCAGGTATTGCTTATATTACTCTAAGTAGTTAAAATATTAAATAGTAATATTACTATTTAATATTGATTTAGGAAGGGTGGCTGTGAACGAAATCATAGCGTTTCTGAGAAAAAAAGATTACCGAATTACTGTACAGAGAAAAGCGATTCTTGAGTCGCTCGTAACATGTGGCCAGTTCTTTTCGGCTCAACAAGTATTTGACAACGTAAAACGGACGTATCAGGATATAAGTTTTGATACAATTTATCGTAACTTAAACTTGTTTAGTGCGTTTGGCTTACTCCAACAGATACATCTGCCTAAAGGAGATGGAAGTGTCTTTGAAATTACGGAGGAGCCACATCCCCATTTGATATGTCTCAGGTGCGGTAAGATCCAGTGCGTGGATAATACTCTTGTTGATTTAACCGTTATAAATGAAGCCTTATGGCCAGGTTTTACAATCTGTAGATATTCCCTCGAATTTTACGGCTATTGTTCGGAATGCAGAGATGCTCAGCGATTATCGGAAGAAAGGAAAGAAACTAATGTATGCATTTGAGCTAGAAGATGTGATGTTTGCGTATCCCAACAATATCGTCCTGGAAAAGCTTAATTTTAAAGTGGAATTAGGCGATTTTGTTGCGATGATTGGTCCCAACGGAGCGGGAAAATCTACGGTGCTGAAGCTATGTGTCGGCATATTAAAGCCCATATCCGGACAAGTAAAGATACTGGGAGAGCTGGCTGCCCAGTTTCAGAATTGGAAACAGATTGCTTATATTTCGCAAAATCCTCTGCGGGAACGCAGCTTTCCGGCGACTGTCGCTGAGGTTGTCGCAATGGGAAGGGCCGCCGCATTAGGGCTAGGGAATGATATCAAAAAGGAAGACCGGGAAATCATTCAGCAGTCGTTGGAATGGGTCGGGATGTATGAGCATAGGCGGGATATAATTGGCCGGCTTTCGGGTGGACAGCAGCAACGGGTTATGATTGCCCGTGCGTTGGCTGCACAAGCCGCTATTTTAGTTTTAGATGAACCCACGGCCGGAATCGACAGTATGGCAACAAACGCTATCTATGGGTTGCTGAAAAAACTAAATACCAGTTTAGAGACTACGATTGTAGTCGTATCTCATGACGTGGATGGTATCGCTCAGTATGCTGATAAAGTGATAAAAATAAATAAAGGTGTTGAGTATTATGGCAGTTCCGAAACGTTTCGGAAACCTGACGGTCTATGTCTGGGGTTACAGACCACTAGCGGTCGCGAACCAAGTGATACTATAGGAGATGGAAGCCATGCTTGAAATTTTCCAGTTCGATTTTATGCAGCGGGCATTTATTGCCGGGATATCAATAGGACTTATTTGTCCTATGATCGGGATGTTTATCATTATGCGCCGGCAATCTTTGATTGGGGATGGACTTGGTCATATTGCCTTTGCCGGTGTTGCCACAGGATGGCTGTTAGGAATATATCCGGTCATGAGCGCCACTATTTTTACCGTAGCCGCAGCTTTGGGCATTGAAGAACTGCGTGCCAGAAGACCGGCCTTTGGTGATATGATTCTTGCCATTTTTTTCTATACCGGTATGGCTCTGGCGGTCTTATTTAGCAGCATGTCAAAAGCAAACAATGTGAATTTAATGAGTTATTTATTTGGAAGTATCGTTACAGTTAGCCCTTTAGACGTCAAAGTTATTGTAGGGCTAGCGGTAATTGTTTTGCTTATTATGCGCTATATTTTCAAGGAGTTGCTTTTTATAACGTTTGATGAAGAAGCCGCCATTGTAAGTGGATTACCTGTAAAAAAAATCAATCTCATTGTTGCACTTCTTATCGCTTTGACTGTTTCAATCTCCATGCGGATAGTCGGAGTTTTACTGGTGGCCGCGCTCATGATTGTGCCGGTTGCCGCCAGCCTGCAAATTTCAGCAAGCTTTCGCAGGACGATCATGAATGCAATACTCATTTCTGAACTATCGGTTGTAAGCGGTTTACTAGGCTCTTTTTATCTCAATCTTGCATCGGGCGGAACGATTGTCCTCAGTGCTGTTTTTCTATTTATTTTGTTATTTGGGTTGAGACAGACTATTTTCGACCGGTATCATGCAGCAAGATAAATATAAGCAGGGCAGTACTCTTGACATGGGAAAAAATGGGATGTACAATTAATTAGTAAAATTACTATTTAGTAATAATATTATTTGGAGGGAGAAAAATGAAAAAAAGGTTTCTCAGTGTTTTTTGTTTGACTTTGTTAATGATCCTATTTACATCCAATCTTAGTTTTGCGGCAAAACCCACGATTGTTACAACCATTTATCCGCTCTATGATTTTACTAAGCAGGTAGTTGGCGACAAGGCAAATGTAGAGTTATTGGTCCCGGCAGGGGCGGAGCCGCATGACTGGGAACCGGCACCGGCCGATATGATCAAAATTAAAAATGCCCAAATGTTTGTTTATAACGGGGCGGGCATGGAGACATGGATTGATAAACTCCAGGCTTCCGTCTTGAAAGGTAAAAAAGTGGTTAAGGCTTCTGATTATGTGACTGTTCTTTCCGCTCAGTTTACCGAAGAAGGAGAACCAGCCCCGGCCGGTGCTATTGATCCTCATATTTGGTTAGACCCGGTCAATGTTCAGAGTATAGTGCAAGGAATTGCCAATGCAATTTCTGAAATGGACCCAGCTAATAGTAATTATTACAAAAGCAACGCTAATAATTACATAGCTGAGCTGCAGGCGCTGGATCAAGAGTATCAAACTCTTAGCAATGCGCCCCGGAAGCAAATTGTTACTTCCCATGCCGCATTTGGTTATATGGCCAAACGATATGGGCTGCAGCAGGTAGCGATCATGGGGTTAGCACCCGATGCCGAACCGACGCCGCAGCGAATGGCGGAAATTATTCGTTATGTCAAAGCTAATGGAATTCAATATATTTTCTTTGAAACTCTGGTCAGCCCGAAGTTATCCGAGGTTATTGCCAATGAAGCAGGGGCGCAGACACTGGTGCTGAATCCCATTGAAGGTTTAACCGATGAGGAAATCGCCCAGGGAGCCAACTACATTACCGAAATGAAAATGAACTTGGCTAACCTGAAAATAGCCTTGGGAGTAAATTAAAGTATATAGTTTGGAATGCATTTATCTGATGTGGGTGGAGCGAATTTACCTGTAACTTTGAACAGCTAAATGAAGAATAGCTTGATTTAGGTATGAACATCACTCAAAGAGTGGTGTTTCATACTTTTACTTCGTATATCGGAGGATGGGAAAAGTGGAATTGTTTAGTCATATTATTACGATATTCTCTAAAGGCGGATTTGTTATGTGGCCGTTATTGCTATGTTCAATCATTGTAATCGCCATTGCTTTAGAACGCGGAGTATATTTTCGTCGCCATGCGCATAGTGACGTAAAATACCTGCAGGCGCTGTTAGTTGAGCAGTTAAAGGTGGGAAACTGGGAAAAGGCCAGAGAAATCTGTGAGAGATCACGAGGGATTCCGGCAGATATGCTGGCGCAGGCATTAAGGCGGCCGTTTGAAGATTCCCGGCAACTGGAACAAGTGATTGATGGGATAGCAACAACAGCTGTTACTGATTTAAGCTACCGCCTGGAGTATTTGGATACCATCGTGACTCTCGCACCGCTGCTTGGGTTATTAGGAACCGTGACGGGTATGATTCAATCCTTTAGTGTGCTAACCATCAAAGGGGGGCAGCCGTTGGTGATTACCGGTGGAGTAGGCGAAGCCTTAATTGCGACAGCAACGGGATTATGCGTGGCTATTTTGGCGCTGGTCATACACAGTTATTTTTCTCATCACGTTAACACGGTAATTTCCGATATGGAACGAATGTCAAATTACGTGTTAAGTGCCATTCCACGGAGGTTACCGCATGAAGCTCAGTAATCTGCGCAGCCCAAAATCGCCGAAAATCATGATTATTCCCATGATCGATATTATCTTTTTCTTATTAGTATTTTTTATGATGAGCACCCTCTACATGGTCGAACAAAATACGCTTTCCGTAGCTTTGCCGCAGACATTGTCAGCCCAATCGAGCCAGGTTTCGTTCGTGCCGATTACAATTACATCACAGGCAACTATTATCTTCAACCAGGATGAAATATCTTCAGAAGTATTAGCGTCTCGTATTCAGGCAGAACTTCTGCGCGATCCGGAAACCGCGTTTATCTTGAGAGGCGACCGCCAGGTTGAATATGGCCAGGTTATTGGAATATTGGATAAGCTTAAAAAGGCTGGTGTACGGAAAATTACTGTGGCCACCGAATTAAAACGCTAAAGAATGCCGGTACAATACGTAATTGTTTAGTGAACTTAGCGGTTTTGGAGATGATGGTATGCCCAAGAATACGTGTTGGTACAGAGCGGTATTGATATCTTTCTTGCTCCACTGTTTGTTGCTGGCCGGGGCTGGTTGGATGACAATGAGCTATACGGCTGCGCCCGCAGAAGAACAGTATACAGAAATGGAACTTGAGCCTGATACTGCTGCGATAGATGCACCGACGGATGAGCCAACAGAACAGAACCCTCCTTCTACTGAGGTGGCGCAAAAAGAGAAAGCAACAAAAGAGCCGCAGCAATCGGTGGGGAAAAAACAGAGTGATATTTCTCCGGGGCCATTGCCGGCTAAAGCGTCGCAAAAGGATATACCGGAACAAATGTTATCTCATTATACAAAAGAACAGCTAAATCTGGCTTTGGCTCAATATAACCAAGCCTTGACCTTCAATTCTCATTCTGCCTTTGCTTATAGCAACCGAGGTCAGGTTTATTACGATAAAGGAGAACTTGACAAAGCTCTTGCAGATTTCACGCAGGCTTTGAAGATAAATCCTCAGCTTGTACCAGCACATATAGGACGCGGGTTCATTTTTATAAAACAAGATCAATGGGATTTGGCACTGGAAGACTTTAACCAAGCGCTTCAGATTGCTCCTCAAGAGGCACTTGCCTACTATGGACGGGCGTTGTGTCTTTTAAAAAACGGCGATAAACAAAAGGCGACTAATGATTTTCGCTCTTTTATCCAATATGCGAAACCCGAGTATAATCACTTTATACAAATAGCCTACCAATACTCTCAGAACTAGTACCTCATCTTCATTAAAAACTCTGCTATTTTTGCGGTCTTTTTCCGCACTGCTTCGTTGTCGTCTCCTTACAGATTCTCGATCTGCGCGGTTCCTCCGCCTCGCATTGCAAAAAAATCCTCGCAAAAATAACTATCGTTTTAACGCAGATGAGGTACTAGGAGCAGTTCTCAGGCGAATCTAATTTGCAGAGTTATGGATGTAAAAACACGTATAGCGTCAACGGAGGTATGCTTGAATGACCGGGAAGTATTGAAAAGTAGTTTCTAATCATTAATCTACATATTTATTTAATGGGGAAAAAGGAAAGCGCACTTCAGACTTGGTTTTGGTCATAGCGTGTTGTTGCTAATTTTATTTCAAAATAGTAAACTATATAAATAGTAATATTATGAAATAGGAGTGTGCTTTCATTGCTAAAAGATATTATTGAGAAACTCCGGAGTAAAGGCTGCAAAATAACGCCTCAGCGTAGGATTATAATCCAATCATTAATCAAGTTTACAAAGTTCCCTACGGCTTCGGAGCTTTGCAATGATATCAGACAAACTAATCCCGAAATCAGCTTGGACACGGTATACCGAAATCTTAATTTACTTATTGATATGGGCGTTGTGAACCAAATCAACTTGCCCGGTAAGGACGCTAATGTTTTTGAGCTGTCTCTGGAGGGGCATCACCATCATCTGGTTTGTCTCGGCTGTGGAGCGGCTGATTGTCTGGATTATTGTCCGGTAGATGAGAAGGAATTACAGAAAGCAACAGGTTTGAAATTTGAGATTATTGGTCATTCATTGGAACTATACGGTTACTGCGAAAAATGCAAGGCACTTTCTAAATAAGAGCGGCAAAAGTAAATATTTTACATACATTTGAGTTCCTTGAAATTTTATTCATTGGAATATGTTGTTTGGCTAATCCTATTGCATAGTAAGGTAACAGTACGGGGTTTGACTTAAAAAGTAGTACAGGGACTTTTTCCAGGATAAAAGGACAAGGAATCTATCCTTTAAAAGATTGGACGGTTATCCACTCGTGATAACCGTCCAATCTTTTAGTATCTGGACCTGCAAACGGATATGCTATGTATCGTTTTATCCCCACTTGGCCCCCCAGAGCTTCATTGCCTTAATGATAGGTCGCAGGCTGTTTCCTTTTTCCGTCAAAGAGTATTCCACGGTGGGTGGTATTGTGGGGTAGGCGGTCCTGCTGATGATACCCCGATCCTCCAAATCCTTTAGACGGACGGAAAGCGTTTTAGGACTTACGCCGGCGAGGGACTTACGCAGTTCGCCAAAGCGTTTGACCCCATCGAACAGATCCCGGATGATTAAAAACGTCCATTTTCCTCCTAAAACCTCCAGCGCCTTTTCAATGGAACATTCTAATTCGGGCGGACAATCACAGAGGTTTTGTTCAAGAGCTTCTTCTACTTCCATGCTTTCACTTCCTCAAAAGTAACTTTTTTGAAACTATATGATATAAATGTAACTACTTTTCATAGTAAACTGCTGATGTTATACTGTCAATGTAAATTAGGCACGGAAAGAGAAGCCACTCCACGGCTATTCAACAAAGAAGAACCTGACCCAAACAGGAGTGAAATCGTAACCAAAGTACTGCATCAAACCGCAGGGCGTATAACCATTTCTTAGCGATTTATTACAATAGATAATTAAAATCAACGAGAAAAGAGGAGTCACTATGAGAAAAATCGACATCGGTAAAGGGGAAATACTTGCTTCTGCAATTTCGCTCGGCTGCATGCGGATGGCCAAGCTTACGGAAAAGGAAGCAAACATCATGATTAACACAGCCTTGGAAGAGGGGATCGATTTCTTCGATCACGCCGACATATATGGCGCCGGCAAATCGGAAGAGATTTTCGCAAATGCAATCGGCATGACACCTGGTATCCGTGAAAAGATGCTTCTCCAGTCGAAGTGCGGCATCAGGTCTGCCAGTTTTGACTTCTCGAAAGAACACATTCTGGAGGCAGTGGACGGCAGCTTGAAGCGTTTGAAAACCGATTACCTTGATGTATTGTTGCTTCACCGTCCGGATGCGTTGGTAGAGCCGGAAGAGGTAGCTGAGGCGTTTACCATTTTGCACAGCAGTGGAAAGGTGCGTTATTTCGGTGTGAGCAACGAGACTCCGCTGCAGATCGAGCTTCTCACTAAATACCTGAATCAGAAGCTGCTGATTAATCAGCTTCAGTTCAGTGTCATGCATACCGGTATGATCGATTCCGGTATTACGATGAATATGAAATGGCCTTCCACTGTCGATCGTGATGGCGGCATTCTCGACTATTGCCGTCTAAAGGATATTACAATCCAGGCGTGGTCCCCGTTCCAGTATGGCATGTTTGAGGGTGTATTCCTTGACAACGACAAATTTCCGGAGTTAAACAAAACTATCAACGAAATCGCTGTCAAATATGGTGTGAAAAATACTGCCGTAGCGGTTGCATGGATTCTCCGCCACCCAGCCAAAATGCAGGTTGTTGTGGGCACCATGAATCCACAGCGCCTGCGTGACACTTGCAAGGCGACCAATTTTGAATTGACCAGGCAGGAGTGGTATGATATTTACCTTGCCGCAGGAAACAAACTACCATAAGCTACATTGCCTTATCGGGATGACAGAGTAAGTTTCTGCCATCCCTGTTTCTTTCCTAGGCGACGACAATTATTCTTGCTATAGGTCTATATTAATCCCATAATATATAAAGAAGGAACTCTTTATATGGTAAAAAAACAAGAAGGAGTGAAACACATGCAAAGTTTCAGTTTTTATTCACCGACTAAAGTGATTTTTGGCAAAGGAACAGAACTGGGAACGGCCGATGAGATCAAAAAGTTCGGCGGATCCCGGGTTTTGATTGTTTATGGCGGCGGCAGCGTTGTTAAAAGTGGGCTGCTGGCCAGAATAGAGCAGTCACTCACCAGTGCAGGTCTTGCCTTTACTTCGCTGGGGGGAGTGAAGCCGAATCCCCGCCTGTTTTTGGCACGAGAAGGTGTGCAGAAAGGAATTGACTTCGGAGTCGATTTTGTCCTTGCCGTAGGTGGTGGCAGCGTGATCGACACTGCCAAAGGTATTGCACACGGCATTGCCAACCCGGGTACCGACATTTGGAAATTTTGGCTCAAAGAAGTGGAAGTTACGAAAAGTCTGCCTGTCGGTGTAGTGCTCACTATTTCGGCTGCGGGGAGTGAAACCAGCGACTCTGCAGTACTCACTGACGATGAAACTTGGACAAAACGCGGGCTGAGCACTGAGTTTAACCGTCCTAAATTTGTGGTGATGAATCCGGAGCTTACCTACACGTTGCCGAAATATCAGATTGCCTGCGGTGTAGTAGATATCATGATGCATACTCTTGACCGCTATTTTACGCCCGATGAGGGAAATGCCATTACCGATGAAATTGCTGAAGCGCTGCTGCGCGTGGTGATAAAAAACGGACAGGTTGTGGTGGAAAACCCAACAGATTACGATGCGGCGAGCGAATTGATGTGGTGTGGCAGCCTTTCGCACAATGGACTTACCGGCCTCGGCGCAAAAAAAGATTTTGCCACTCATCAGCTCAGTCATGAACTCAGCGGCCGGTTTGACGCCGCCCATGGAGCAAGCCTTGCAGCTTTGTGGGGTTCTTGGGCACGATATACCTATCAGGAAAAACCGGAGCGTTTTGCCCGCTTTGCTAAAAACGTGTGGAGTATCGAAACAAACGATTGCAAATTGGCAGCACAGGAGGCTATTGATAAAACCGTTGCTTATTTTTCTTCTCTTGGTATGCCTACAAGCTTTAGTGAGCTTGGTATTGGTGTTCAGAGCGAAGAAGTGCTGCAAGATCTTACCGACCGTTGCGTGTTTCATGGTGCGCGTACCATCGGACAGTTTAAAGTGCTCAACCGGTCGGATGTTTATGAAATCTACAAACTAGCCAACCATTAAGATGGCGAATAGGGAAGAGTGGAGCTGAAAAATCAGCTCCTTTTTCTATTATGGACCTAAGGTGTGTCTTCTTCGCCTTGTCTTTAGAAAGAAATCCCCGCAAATTAATTTACACTTTCAAAGTTGGTGGAGTACTAGTCTGGTGACTAAACGAAACAGACTAGGTCTATAATAGAAAAGTGACAATTATGTCATGTGACACCGTTGTCATATGATGTGCGCTATGTTAATATGTTGTAAAGGAGATGATAGCGTGCCCAAAGATACTTTCTATAACCTGAGTGATGAGAAGCAACAGAAAATTTTTGACGCTGCTGTCCGGGAATTTTCCAGTCGCCGCTTCAGCGAGGCATCTATCAACCAGATTGTGAAAACTGCCGGAATACCCAGGGGCAGTTTTTATCAGTATTTCAGCGGTAAAGAGGATATTTTTGGCTATATGTTTGAAAAAATCGTAGGGGAAAAACGAGAAGTCATTTATCAGGCAGAAGATTTGAATCTGGATGCCGACGTGTTTGAAATCTGCCTGCAAACAACCAAAGCCTCCTATACGTGGGGCAGGATAAAACCGGAATATAGCCATATCGCTATGCTGATGGAGATTGATACAAGTGAATTCATTACCAGACTCCGGGCTGCCTCATTTGAAAGCTTGATAAAAATAATCGAACGGGATAAAAAACGCGGTCTTATAAAACCGGAAGTTGATTCCGAATTGGTTGCCGACATGATCTATGCTCTGATTTGGAAACAATTTTCCTTAGTTGGGTTTGACGAGAAACTGTATTTAAAGAAACTTAACGATGGCCTTAGCATTATCAAGACAGGAATTACAGCCGGCTAGCGGCATAATGATCCGAGTAGCTCCAACATCAAAAAATAATAGGAGGTATTTGTTATGAATTCCTATATACTCGGTTTTCAGGCGATTGATAAAGCACAGCTTATGCTGGTTGGAGGCAAAGGCGCCAATCTGGGGGAGTTATCCAGGATTGAGGGAATACGAGTACCGGAAGGCTTTTGTGTTACTACGGAAGCATATAAAAAAATCATCGGGCAGGCACCGGAGTTTGAGGTGCTGCTTGATCAACTGTCACAGCTAAAGGCAGACGAGAGACAGAGAATCGCTGAAGTCAGCGGCAAAATCCGCAGCATGATCGAAGAAATAGCCATTACCAGGGAGATAGAGGAAGAAATTATGTACTATCTCTCGAAGCTTGGTGAAGAAAAAGCTTATGCCGTCCGTTCCAGTGCTACGGCAGAGGATCTTCCCAATGCCTCTTTTGCCGGCCAGCAAGATACGTATTTAAACATTATAGGAAAAGCTGCTATTCTTAAACATATCAGCAAATGTTGGGCGTCACTGTTTACTGACCGTGCTGTAACCTATCGTATTCAGAACGGCTTCGACCATCGTAAAGTTTATCTGTCTGTAGTTATTCAAAAGATGGTTTTCCCGCAGGCTGCAGGGATTATGTTTACGGCAGATCCTGTTACCGCCAACCGGAAAGTGCTGTCCATCGACGCCAGTTTCGGCCTTGGCGAAGCGCTGGTCTCCGGCCTGGTAAATGCTGATATCTATAAAGTACGGGAAGGTAGGATCATCGGCAAAAAGATATCCTCTAAAAAAATCGCTATTTATGCTTTAAAGGAAGGCGGTACGGAAGAAAGGGAGATAGAGTCAGAAAGACAAAATACGCCGACCTTGACAGATGAGCAGATTTTACAGCTTGAGGCCATGGGTAGAAAGCTTGAGACGTATTTTGGCCGCCCGCAGGACATTGAATGGTGTCTTTATGAAAATAAAGTCTATATCGTCCAAAGCCGTCCCATTACCACTCTATACCCTGCACCGGAGACGAAGGATGGCAAAACCCATGTGTTTTTTTCTTTTGGTCATCGGCAAATGATGACTGAAGCCATGAGACCATTAGGTTACAGTTTTTTTCAGGATTTTTTCAAATTGATTTCCGGGGCGCCAATGATTGAACTTGGCGGCAGGTTGTATATGGACATGTCCCGTGAACTCAGTTTGCCGATAATAAACAAATCTTTGGTCAAGAGCATGGACGTGATTGATGTTTTGATGCAGAAGGCTGCGTATAATATTCTAAAACGGAAAGACTTTATCAAGGAATTATCCCGGGAAAAAGGGTTGATGTTAGGAATTTCAGTGTGGCTGAAATGGGGGATCGACACCTTAAAAACCTATTTTAAGAATGACCATGCTATTGTGAGAAATCTTATGGCTCATAATGAGATGGTGATGCATGACCTGGAACAAAGGATTGCCCAAGTGTCGGGTGATGAATTGTTTGATTCCATTTTTAAGAGTTATACGGACATAAAGGACGCGGTCTTTGCCGGTTACGGAGCGGTTTTTACCGGCGCCTATGCCAGTTCCTGGATCAATAAGAACATGCAGAAATGGCTGGACGAAAAGAATGCGGCTGATGCCCTGGCTCAATCGGTACCTGATAATGTTACCTCTGAAATGGGGCTGGAGCTTTTGGACGTAGCCGATGTTGTCAGAAGGTATCCGGCGGTAATTGCGTATTTTGAGCATGCCAGTGATGAGACGTTTTTTACGGAACTGGCTAAATTGGAAGGAGGGAAAGCCGTAAGTGATTCCATTCAGGCGTATCTAAAAAAATACGGTATGCGTTGTTCGGCAGAAATTGATATTACCAGGCCGCGCTGGAATGAGAAACCGACGATACTCATTCCCATGATTCTCAGCAATATTAAGGCTTTCGGACCTGGTGCCCACCATGTGAAATTTGAACAAGGACTTGAGGACGCAAGACAGAAGGAAGCGAATATTCTGGAGCGGTTGGATCAACTACCCGGTGGGAAAAGCAAAGCTAAAAAAACAAAGAAGATGATTAGTGTTCTGCGCAATTTCGCTGGGTACAGAGAATATAGCAAGTATTTGCTTGTCTGGTATCTCTGGATTATCAAGCAAGCTCTGCTGAAGGAAGCCGATAAACTCGTGCAAAAAGGAGTGATAAGAGATAGGGAAGACATATATTATCTAACCCTTGCAGAATTAAGGGAAACCGTTAGCACGAACCGAACGGATTACAGCATTATAACAAAGAGAAAAGAAGACTATGAAGTTTTTAAGAAGCTAACACCTCCCCGTGTCATTACCTCTGAGGGGGAGATCATATCCAGTGCATATGATGCCGATAACATTCCTCAAGGTGTGTTAGCTGGTGTGGCAGTTTCATCAGGCATTATTGAGGGGCGGGCACGGGTCATCTTTAAAATGGAGGATGCCAATATCGAAGAAGGGGATATTTTGGTGACTACCTTCACAGACCCCAGTTGGACACCGGTGTTTGTAGCTATTAAAGGGTTGGTGACGGAGGTCGGCGGAATGATGACCCATGGCGCCGTTGTTGCCAGGGAATACGGCCTTCCGGCAGTAGTAAGCGTAGAAAATGCAACTCAATTGATTAAAGATGGACAGCGCATTCGAGTAAATGGAACGGAAGGGTATGTAGAAATTCTAAACTGAGGGTCTCTTCAGTAGGGCAATAAACTAAAATACTGGCGTCTTGTGAAGCTAGTCGTACTTTTTTTGCTTTTTTGCTAAGGCATTTGCCGAAATTTTTAATTTCCAATATTGACAAGCAACCTTATGGCAGGTATATTATTAACAATTGAATATGCTGGGCAGGTGTGTTTTCAGGCTTAATGGGAGAAGAACGACAAAGCACCAGTGCGACCCTGCCGATGTGTGAGCAGTAATATTGAACTTATGTCCCTGCAATAAAAGCCGCAGGACTGTCTGGAAAACGACAAGTCAGAGTCCGGACAAATTCCTAGTGATTAATTGCCGACAAAGCTGCGAACGGTAAGCAAGAGCGTTGTGAGATAAATTTGTCCTTCCCGGCCTATTTTGGCCGGGATTTTTTGTTGGAATGTTTTCGCAGCCAAGTGAGTGCGTCTGTGATATTATATAATGGTTATGTATGAAGTTACGGTTGCCATGGCAAACTTAAAACGTATTTAAAATGGGACACAGCGATTTAGTTTTAATTAAGAAGGATTGAATGATGAATAATAAAATAGCAAAGATTATAAATGAAAGTATTGCCGAGGAATTAGAGCTAGAAGTTGGCGATAAATTAATTAGTATAAATGGAACTGAGATTAAGGATATAATCGACTATAAGTTTTTAATGGCCGACGATTATATAGAAGTTGAAATAGAAAAGACAAATGGGGAAATTTGGACTCTTGAAGTTGAAAAAGATTATCAAGAGGATTTGGGCATTGAGTTTGAAAGTGGAATTATGGACGAGGCTCGAAGCTGTCATAATAAGTGCCTTTTTTGTTTTATTGATCAGTTGCCCAAGGGAATGCGGAAAACACTATACTTTAAAGACGATGATTCAAGATTATCCTTTCTTCAAGGGAATTTTGTCACGTTAACTAATATGTCAGATAAAGATTTAGAAAGAATTATTCAATACAGAATTAGCCCTATCAATGTTTCCGTACATACAACTAATGCGGAACTTAGAAAAAAAATGCTGAATAACAGGTTTGCAGGAAACATTTATGATAGACTTGGGAAACTGGCAGATGCAGGAATTACCATGAATTGTCAGATCGTATTATGTCCTGGCTATAATAATGGGGAAGAATTAATTAAAACAGTAAATGATTTGTTTAAATTATACCCTTCCGTGGAAAACGTAGCTGCCGTACCGGTTGGGGTTACTAAGTTTAGGAAAAATATGAGAGAAATAACCTTGTATAATGCTGAAAGTGCTAAAGCAGAACTTGATAATGTTAGTACGTTTCAGCAAAAGGCTCTGCTGGAAGCTGAAACTCCTTTTATTCGATTGGCGGATGAGTTTTATGTACTTTCGGGAACTGAAATTCCGGCGACCGAATTTTATGGAGATTTTGACCAAATTGAAGATGGTATTGGAATGATCCGTTTTTTTAGAGATAGTATCACTAAAAATCTAAAAAAGCTTAACCAGAAAGGTAAAGGTTCATTCAGTTTCATTACAGGTGTTTCGGCCTATAATGAAATAGTATGGGCTGCAAAAGCGATTGAGCAAAGAAATGACAGAGTCAAAATTAATGTTCATAAAGTTGCAAATGATTTTTTTGGACAAACCATTACCGTGGCTGGACTATTGACTGGGCAGGATATTATGAAACAGATACAGCAGGATCAGGTTTTAGACTATATAATAATGCCGAAGAATATGTTTAAGAGTGACGAAAATATGATGTTAGATGATGTTACTGCTGTTGATTTGGAAAAATACTTTAATAAAAAGATTTTAATCTGTGATTTTACGGGGGAAGACCTGATTCAACTCATTAATGAGCACATGTAGCAAGCTTTTCTCGCTGGTACCCATATGACCGGAGCGGAAGATAATAAAGGTGCTGAAGGCTGCAGAAAATACTATCTGGAAACACCGCATAGGAATAGAAGGAAGAGAGGGCAGGACCTTTGAGGCTTCGTACTGCAAGCTTGTAATTGTGGATGCAATCCAAAACAGCGCATTATAGCTGCTGTCGGTCCGGGCGTATACAACATTCACTTGCCGAGAATTTCGGCGAACGATGAAATTCTTGCTGCTATCCAGTCAATGTTACCCAACTTGAACCGGAAAAGCTGAGGATCGGCTCGGATTGCGGACTGAAAACACGTGGAGAGGGAGAGGCTGTTTCAAACCTTAAAAATTTTGTCGAAGTTACGAGACAAGTTGGAACAGCTGAGATACAAATACTAAGTGATTGGCTGCCCGCTCATCAAGCGAGGGAGCAATGTTCAATTAGGATATTTTAACCTGTTTATAAGAATTAAGCTGTATGGTTAGGGGCATCATATAATCAATTCTTATTTATAGATTGGTGATGATTATGGGAGAGCGAAAAGTAGGAAAATTGGGTATGAAATTTGTCTTGATCTTAGGGGTTATAATTTGGGCTATTGCCGAAATCTGTTATTACCTACTGATTGACTGACTTGCTTACTTGTTCCCGGCTTTTAAATAAACTTCTAGCCGGGTATTGGCAGAAAATAGCAAGTGCTTTGTGTTTTAGAAATCATCCTGTGTAGGCGAGGCTACATAGGATGATTTTTTATATAGGAGTGAGAGTATGTAGTGAGAAACAAGGTGATAAGCGGGAGGGGAACTGTTGCAGTATTTTCAGTATATGATTTTTATCTGGTAGTTGTGTTCACAAAAAGTTGCCGGCTACATGACTGATATTTAAAAGAAAGGAATCGCATTGAAATGGAGGAATATAGCATCTTAGTGAAACTTAGGATAAGAATGAGAAGTAATATCCAATTTTAAACCAATCATGGAGGAAGCGTTATGACGGGATATGTTCAGGTCTATACTGGAAACGGCAAGGGAAAAACTACTGCAGCAATTGGGCTCTCTATCAGAGCGCTGGGCGCTGGACTTAAGGTCATGTTTTTGCAATTCATGAAATCCCTGGCCTATAGTGAACAAAAGATATTAACCGGCTTTGAGCCTAATCTCCACCTTAAAACAGTAGGAAAACCGTTTTTTATTGCCGTGGAAGGAATGCTGACAGAAGAAGAGCTGGCAAAGTGGCAGGATAAAGTTGTCGTGTTTCCGCCCGGTAAGCCTCCCGAGGAGTATCTGGCTTTGATTGCAACAGGCATGAGTGAAGCAAAGCAGGCAGTTCAAAGTGGTGAATATGACTTGGTAGTGTTGGATGAGATTAATTGTGCCCTTCATTTTGGATTAATTTCCTGGGAAGCGGTGCATGAACTTATTACTGCAAAGGCACCTAATACAGAACTTGTTTTGACCGGACGTGGTGCCAGTCAGGAGTTGATAGAATGCGCCGATCTGGTGACAGAGATGAAAGAAGTTAAGCATTATTATGCGACACAAGGATTGGAGGCACGTCTGGGTATTGAAAATTGATGCAGATTTTCACAGTTAATCATTGACAAAGAAAGGATAATGAGTTATTATAATCAACAGATAATAATTATTAATTAATAAAATAAATTTGTCCATGTGTTGACTTAAGCTCAAAGCTGAATGTTTTAAGTTTAACTACACATAATATATTCAACTGGATAGAGCATTAGCAGTGGTAACTACAGCAAGAACAGTAGAGATCGAAAGGATCTTTACAGGTTTTACATTTACATGATTTTAGGAGGATGATGATGATGAGTGATGAACAGAATGAAATGAGCCAGGGCGAGTGCAGCACAGCAGGCAAGGGCTTTGCTCGCACCCAAGATACGGCTATTGCCCCGGAAAGCTGCGGGTTGCCGGAAAGAGGTTTCGGTCTTACTAATGCCGGTAAGAAGGCATCAGATGCTAGCTGCGGTTGCGGGCCGACCGATTGCAGTACGGCAGGTATGGGATTTGCCCGTACCGATAAGACGAAAATTGCCCCGGAAGATTGTGCCAACCCGTCACGCGGTTTCGCAACGGTTGATACCGGTAAATAATCGGTAAGTTACCAATACATAAACTCATTCCTGTAAGCGGGATGGGTTTTTTGTTTTCTATTAAGAGGAAACAGGCTTTTCGGGATAGTTCATACAGTGACTATCTTTGAAAGCCTGTTTTTTGCCATCTAAAGATGGCTATTGCGTTGAGAGGGAAGTCTCAGCTCTTTTATCGGGCTCGTAAATAAATAATAAAATGGGCTGACCATGTGTAGTGGCATAGATATTGCACTTATATAAAAGTGTAGTTGAATCTGGCGCAAGAGTAAATGTTGTTTTTATTTCTCAGACGAAACAAGAAAAGGGAAACGTCTGGCTATATTGCGCTAATCCATAAAAAGGGAAGTGAGTTCATGGGTGAAAAAAAGAGTTTTTTCGCAGAAGAGTTGCACCGGTTTATGGTACAAGTTCTTGATAAGGCAGGAATAGCAGGGCAGGACAGTGAGATTGTGGCCGACAATCTTTTGAGGGCCGATTTATGGGGGATTGGGACTCATGGTATCAGCCGTTTTCCCCGGTATCTGATGCGACTTCAAAACGGTACGATTAATTCGCACCCCGCTATTACCATCAAGAATATTTTTCCGGCAGTGTTGGCCGTAGACGGGGATAATGGTCTTGGCTCCATAGTAGGTTTTCAAGCACTGGAGGCGGCCATGGCGGGAGCGGATAAGCAGGGTTTGTGCCTGGCCGGTGTTAAGGGCAGCAATCATTTTGGTGCTGCCGGATTTTATTGTGAGCTTGCGGCCAAACGGAATTATATCACTATTGTTTTGACCAACGCGCTAGCGGCTATTCCCCCTTGGGGAGGCAAGGAAGCTTACTTAGGGACAAATCCGATAGCCATCGGCTTACCTCGCCAGGATAAAGCACCGGTGGTAATTGATTTGGCGACTAGTGTTGTCGCCCGGGGGAAAATCATTTCGGCTGCAAAGCAGGGCGGGCTATTGCCGGAAGGCTGGGCATTGGACAAAGAGGGGCGACCGACCACCAATGCACAGGAGGCGTTGGCGGGAATGATTTTACCAATGGCCGGTCCGAAGGGATACGCGCTGGCTATGGCAATTGATCATTTATGTGGTGTATTTACCGGAGCCGGCTTTGGCCGGGAGGTTGCTTCCTATCAAAACGGGCAGAATCAGGCGAATGTAGGGCATCTGTTTATTGTTATAAAGGCCGATGCGTTTACTACTGGCTTGCCGGAGTATTATGAACGCACCGAAAGATTCTGCCGGGAGATTAAGGCGGTAGGAAAAGCTGCCGGGGTGAGTGAAATCTATTTGCCTGGCGAACGTGAGCAACAGACGGAACAAACTTTGCTGAAGCAGGGAATTGAAATTTCTGACGGACTGCTGGAGGAGTTAAAAACTATTTCCCGCGAATATGGTGTTCCTTTACGCGAGGCATAAACTTGGCAGTCGTTTAGTTAGTCAGCCTAGCCGATTGGTGTATCCTGCGGCGGATTTGCCGGATACGGGTACTACACAAGAAAGAGTAGTGTAGTGTGCCGGTCGTTCTATAGAAGAATTTAAGCATTTATGTGTAGTGGCACGCAATTTGCAATAGATATAGGCAGTTGCCAACCATAGGGGGTGTAAAAAAGGTGAAAGAAAAAATTGTTATTGGTTCCAGAGCACGGTCAAGGGCACCAGCTATGCTTGAACTACTGGAGCAACAGGGCTATGAGCTGATCCTCAATCCCTTTGACAGAACATTGACTGAAGAAGAGCTAATCGAACGAATAAAAGGGGCCAGCGGCATGGTCGCTGGCAGTGATAAGGTAACAAAAAAAGTTTTGGAGGCAGGTTTTCCTACTTTGAAGGTTATCGCCAAACAAGGCGTTGGCTACAATACGATTGATGTGAACACCGCCAAAGCGCTGGGAATTGCCGTGACGATTACACCGGGCGCAAACAGCGGATCAGTGGCAGATTTAACCTTAGGACTGATGCTGGCGGCGGCGAGAAACATTCCGGCAATGGACAGGGCTATTCGTAATGGTTCCTGGTATCGGCATACGGGTATTGAGCTTGCTGGCAAGGTCCTGGGACTTGTCGGCATGGGGCATATTGGTGGTGAGGTTGCCAAGCGGGCCGCTGCCTTTGGGATGAAAATTCTTGCCTATGATGTATGTCCCAGACAGGACTTTAGCGAGAGGTATCAGGTACGGTATACCGGGCTTGATGAGCTTTTCAGCCAAGCCGATTTTGTTTCGCTCCATGCACCGGCGATTGCTTCGACAATCGGTATGGTTAACCGCGAAAGATTAAGTATGATGAAACCGGCAGCTTTTCTGATTAACGCAGCCCGTGGTGAGCTGGTTGTGGAAGCTGATTTATATGAGGCTTTGAAAAACCGGCGCATTGCGGGAGCTGCCCTGGATGTCTACGCGCAGGAACCACCGCAAAAATCAGAACTGATGGAGTTAGAGAATATCACCTTTACTGCTCATGCCGGTGCATATACGCAGGAAGCTATTGTCGGAGCCGGAGTGATGGCGGCCGAAGAGGTCATTCGTGTGTTATCCGGTCAGGGCCCTCAATTTAATGTAGCAAAATAAAAAGGAGAGCAATTATGAGGACAAAATACGAAAATTTAAAGACGATCATGGAAAGCGGCATGGTGCTTATTATACGGACCGATTCGGCGGAAGAGGCTAAACAGGTCGCTCAGGCCGCAGTCGAAGGCGGGGTGAAAGCCCTTGAAATTACGATGAGTTGTGCCAACGCGGTGGGGGTAATTTCTTATTTAGCTGAGAAATATGCCGATACCGATGTTGTGGTTGGTGCCGGGACTATTTTGGATGCGGAAACGGCCAATACGGTCATGCTTGCCGGCGCCAGACTACTGGTCAGCCCCAATTTGAATCCTAAAATGCTGGAAATTGCGAATCGCTATCAGGCTGTTACCATTTCCGGAGCATTGACACCGACAGAAATTTTAAATACAGTAAACAGCGGTGCAGATCTTGTAAAATTGTTCCCTGCCGAGTTTATGGGCCCTAACTATGTAAAAACAGTAAAAGCACCGTTGCCGCAGGCGGCTATTGTTCCGACCGGCGGAGTCACACCGGATAACGTAAAAGATTGGTTTGCGGCGGGCTGCGCGGCCTTAGGGGTTGGCAGTTATATTTCCAAAGCGCATAAAAAAGACGGTGATTATGCAAAGGTTACTACCGCTGCTCAAGAATTTGTTAAAGCAATTGCCACGGCAAGAGCAGAATGAGATTGGGGGATAGGTAAAGTGAGTACACAGGAAGGAAAGATGCCGGGAATTATCGTTGTTACACATGGAACCTTTGGCATGGAACTTATAAAAAGTGCGGAAATGATTATTGGAGCACAGGAAAATGTAAAGGTGGTGTCTTTGCTTCCGGGAGTCGATCTAACAGAGTATTTGGCTGAAGTAAGGGCCGTGCTAAAAGAGATGCCGGAAGAATCACTCATTATGTGTGACTTGTTTGGCGGAACACCGTGCAATGTTGCTGCAGCGATTATGACGGAAATGAAAATTAGTGCGGTTACCGGGCTCAATTTGGGAATGATCATAGAGGCTTGTACTTTACGGGCCTCCCTGCGTGGAGCGGGACTGGCCGCGGCTGTGGTTGATGCTGGAAAGACAGGCTGTAAAAATATTGCTGAAGAAATGAACTTAATAAATAATTGAAACTAAAGAGGTGGCTGGTATGGCAAAAGTATCATTAATTCGGGTTGATTACCGGTTAATTCATGGACAGGTCGTGGCGAGATGGTTGAAAGAGACGCAGGCGACTAAAATTATCATTGTAAATGATGTACTGGCAAAAGACCGTACGATGGGGAATATATACCGGATGGCAACTCCCGCTGGAGTCCGCTGTGCTATTGTAAGCGTAGGACATTTTGTCTCCTCCTGGAAAGAGACGCAATTGGGGGAAGGCAATGCCATGGTGCTGTTTAAGGATATTGCCACTACGTATCGTGCCTGGAAGGAAGGCTTTGAATTTGGCGATTTGCAAATCGGCGGTCTGGGGGCTGGTCCGGGCCGGAAGATTGTATATCAAAATATTACCCTGGATCAAGAGGATTTTGCCATGCTGCAGGAAATGACCCCTGACCTGCATATCTTTTTTCAGGCTACACCGGAAGATAGCAAGAAGGATTATCAGGCAGTGGCACCAACTATCAGTTTTTGATAAAGAAAAGCGTTTAGGAGGGGAAGCGTTGTGTTACAAGCACTTATGGTTGCCTTATTAGGGTGGATTCAATGCTCATCGATGCCGCCGGCTTGGTGGCTGGTCAGAGAGCCAATTATGACAGGTTTGTGGGTTGGCTTGATTTATGGTAAACCGGTGGAAGGAATCATCATTGGCGCGGCCATTAATGTGGCGTTCTTGGGCTGGAATAGCACAGGCGGAGCCAATCCGTCGGACTTATACTCAGCAGGACTCTTGGGAACTGCTATTGCCATTCAGGGAAATCTGACGACCGAACAGGCTGTTGTTATCGCCATATCGTTGGGGGTAATCGGCAATTATGCGTGGATTCTGTTTATGTCGCTCAACTCGGTGATCCCGTCATTGCAGGATAAGTGCGCCGAGCAGGGAGATATTAGAAAACTAATCTTTTTACAAATTGTGCCGTCCCAGTTGGTGGTTATTTTAGTTAGAGCTATTCCGGCCTATTTGGCAGTTTACTATGGACCGCCGATTATTGAAAGCTTGCTGGCTTCGGTTCCGGACTGGGGTGTCGCCGGTTTCAATGCGGTAGGTAAAGTGTTGCCAGCCCTTGGGATTGCGATGCTGCTAAAATATATGGGCAGAAAAGAACTGCTGGTGTTCTTTGGAATAGGCTTTGCGGTTAGTGCCTTTGGCGGAATGAATAATCTTTTGTTTGCCGCTATCTTAGGGGCAGGTATGGGCTATATTTATATTTCTCTCCAACCTAAGGAGGCCGTTGCCAGCGCTGTGGCTCCCAGTCAGGCTTCTGTCAGGGAATCATCTTTATATGAAGGCGAGGATGAAATATGATGGAAAATACGAAAAATAGTACAGTCGGTTTATCCAAGCTGGATTTGGAATTTGCCATACTCCGCTGGTGGTTTTTCAGCCATATGGCTTACAATTACCAGCGTCTGCAGGCTGGCGGTTTCGCCGTGATGATGGGGCCGCTCTTAAAAAAGCTGTATCCGGATAAGCCGGGCGAAGTGATTGCCGGTCTGAAACGACATATGATGTTTTTCAATACCGAACCGCGTTGGGGCGCCGTCATTCACGGAATTGTTATCGCCTTGGAAGAGCAGCGGGCTAAAGGAATGGAGATTGATGACGCGACCATCGTTGATTTAAAATCTTCCTTGATGGGACCGCTGGCAGGTATTGGCGATACTATCAGCGGCGGGCTTTACAAACCTTGTCTGCTGGGAATTTGTCTTGGCTGGGCTGCTACCGGCAGTATTATGGGGCCGTTGATGTTTGGCGTTTTCATGCTGGGTTATGATCTGCTGATAACCCATTTGGCTATCAGAAAAGGCTACTCTTTGGGTACTTCGGCGGTAACCTCTGTTTTAGAAGGCGGATTATTTAAACGATTGACAACATTCTTCACCATTATGGGGCTCTTTGTGCTGGGCGTTATGGTGTGTAAATTCATTACTATAGACTTTGCCTGGATTCCGGTTTTAGCAGGTAAAAAAATCGTTGTAAAAGAACTGATTGATAAAATTGTTCCGAAAATATTGCCGCTTCTTATCACACTAGTATGCTGGCAGGCGATTATGCGTGGCGTAAAGGTTGTCTATGTTTTGCTGGCTTTGTTCGCCTTTGCCTTAGCGGGTGGTGCGCTCGGCTTGATCGGCTAACTTCTTCACTGAAAATATGGGGATCGTGTTGAAAGCGATGCCCCATATTTTGTTCCTTTCCGTATATGCACAACAGGGTTTGAGAGCGCTTAAAGGGGAACTACTCCTTTGACAAGAATAGATACACAATATGTTTTTGATTGAATGAGGGACGATCGATGACGAGAATTGACAGAGTTATGGAGCTTCTTGTACAACAGGATAAAAAAGGCACGGACGGAATCAGTGCGCAGCAGATTGCTTTGGAACTGGGGATTCATCGCAGCGATGCTTCCGCCGATTTGAATAAATTGTTTAAACAGCAGAGAGTGGATAAGATAGGCGTGCGGCCGGTGCTGTATCGATTGAAAAAGGCCGGTGCTTCACTCGATAAGCCGGCAGTAGAAACAGAAACGGAAAACTCTGCAGTTGATAGCGCCTTCCTGGGCATTGTCGGTTACGACGGCAGTATCAAGGCTCAGATTGAACTGGCTAAAGCGGCGATCATCTATCCGCCCCATGGACTGCATACTTTGATTGTTGGGGAAAGCGGTGTTGGCAAGAATCTTTTAGCCGAATCTATGTGGAATTACGCTAAAGGTTATTGGCAGGAGAAGGAGCCGGAAGAGATTCCTTTTGTTCAGTTTTGTTGCGCCGACTATGCGGCGAATGAGCAGCTTTTGCTGGCTCAATTATTCGGCTATGTAAAAGGATCGTTTACCGGGGCGGCGGAGGATCATGAGGGAGTTGTGGACCGGGCGCAGGGCGGTATATTGTTTCTGGACGAAATTCACCGGTTACCGCCAGCCGGGCAGGAACTTTTATTTATGCTTATCGACAAAGGCGTATACCGCCGTTTGGGCGAGACAAATAAGCTTCGGACATCAAACTTAATGATTATTGGTGCCACATCGGAGGATATTTCCAGCAGTCTTTTGATGACTTTCCGCCGGCGCATTCCGGTACAGATCAGTTTGCCAAGGATCAGTGAACGGCCGATTCACGAACGGGTTAACATTATTGTACATTTTGTGCGTCAGGAAGCCGCACGGCTGGGGATACCTATCTGGGTAGCCGGCAAGGCTCTGGAGACTTTTGCAAATTATAACTGTGCGGCCAATATTGGTGAATTGAGAAATGACGTGCTGCTCTGTTGCGCCAAGAGCTATCTGGAATATTCGGCCAAAGCCGGAGACTGCCTGAAACTGGATACCAAGAGTATTCCGGAACGTATTTTTGCTTTGGTAAAACGGCGAACGGTTCTAGATGATAAAATCAATCGTTTTTTCCGGGATGGAATGTTGATTCAGGCCAATAGCGATCCGGTAAAAGTGGCAGAAGAATCAGCTCATGGATTTCATATTGATTTTTATAAATATATCGACCGGAAAATTGCCCAATACCGCCAGATCGGTGTAGCCGAACAAGATATGGCGGAAAAAGTCGGTGTTGATTTAGAAAAATATTTTTGCTCTGTGGCGCAGGTGCTGCGGAAAAGCGAAAGCTCGGATATTCCGGCCAGTATTATCGAAGAGATCGTCTGGGAAACGGCGGATGAACTGTTAAAGGCGGCAACCGATCGCTTTGGGCGCACCTATGGCCGCAACACGCTGTTGGCACTGGCCTGGCACATGCAGCAGTTTAAAAAACGGATTGATTCGGGATATGTTATTTATAATCCTAATCTGGAACAGATACGGGCCAACCATAAGGATGCTTTCGCCTTGGTCGCGGCTTATAAAGAGAAAATTTCAGCCTGCCTTGGCGTAACTGTTTCCGATGATGAAATCGGTTTTATGGTTATGTTTCTAATTCATGGGGTGGAGGACTATGCCAAGGCCCACATCGGTCTTGTGATTGTAGCTCATGGTCGTGGTATTGCGCGAAATATGGCGGAGGTGATAAATAATCTTTTAGGAACAGACTGCATAAAAGCCTATGACATTCCCTTAAACCGCAGCAATGTGCAGACGATCGAAAAGTTGCGCCAGGTGATACAGGAAACGGACGAGGGGCTGGGAGTTATTTTATTGGTAGATATGGGTTTTTTAGTGACAATGGAGGATACACTTTGTCAAAAAACTGGCATACAGGTACGGATCATTCCTAATGTAACAACTGCTTTGGCGTTGGAAGCTGGCCGGCGTTTATTTACAACGGCAGAGAGTTTGGATGAAGCGGTGAAAGCCATCTATAATGCCTACGATGAATATGTCATGACCATCAGGCAGCGGCACGAGGGAAGTGAATGGCCGCAAAAAGAAAAAAAAGAACCTCCCAACATCCTCTTGGTTTGCGCTACCGGGCAAGGTGTGGCTGAAAAAATCAAGGAAATTTTACTGGAGGAGATCCCGGAAATAAAAAATGCCCGCTTTACTATGGCGGGAGCTATGGTTGATATTGATCAATTTATTACCAGAGCAGGAGAACGGTTTGACTTGATTATTGGCAGTATTAATCCACAGGTGGAGCATGTTCCGTTTATTCCGGTCAGTGAAATTTTTGAACATGGCGGGATAAACCGGATTAAGACATTTCTTAGAACAGCTTACGAAGATGGAGAAATGCCTGGGGCTGTAAAAGTAGGAAAATATAGTGATACCTATAAGCTGTTGGAGACCCAGCTTAGCAAATTTGTCAAAGCGCTGCCGGTCAATAAAGTGGCCCACTGCTGCATTGAACTGGTGGATGCTATAGCGGAACAGTTTTTTGCCGGAGTAATGGAAGAAGACTGTGTTGTACGAACATATCTTCACGCAGCTTGCATGTTTGACAGGGTTCATGCCAAAGAAGCATTGCAGGAGCCTGTATGGAGTTTGAAAATACAGCAGGAACGGGAAAGGGATTTTAAATGCCTGCAGCAGATTGTTGCAGCTTGCGGTGCTAAGCTGGTGCTTGATGTTCCGGTTGGGGAGATTTGCTACTTTTTGGGTAGTTTACCTGTACTAGATAAAAAAGGGTGAACGGAGTAGAAAGTATGAAAATAGATGCAATTGTTTTTGATTTGGATGGTACTTTGCTAAATGACAAAAAGGAAATCAGCCGGGAGAATAGGGTCGCGCTAGAAGAATTAAGGCAGGCAGGGATTAAGATTATTCTGGCGACCGGGCGCAATGATGTCTATGTGAAAGGAATTGTTGCGGAGTTGGGCGGAATTGAGGCTATTATTTCCTGCAACGGAGCTTCGATTAGACGGTCTTATACGGATGAGATAATCTATAGCCAGTTTTTGGATAAGGCTTCCGTATTGGAGATTGCAAACCACTGTTTTACCGGGAAATTTGACTTTACTGCCAGCGTCTATGGTGCCATGTATTGCGTGGAATATAGTCGGCGGGTAAATATTTTTCATGAATATAATCAGCAAATGCCTAAAGCCTATAGGGTTCCGGTCAAAGTAATGCAGTCAGCCCAAGAACTGGCGCAGCAGGATGTTCTGAAGATGTTTATCTGGCAAATGGCCGGCAGGGAGCAGTCAGTTTTCCTGGAAGCTTTTCACGCGGCGGCAATTACCGTTGTTTCTTCGGAAAATGGCGGCATGGATGTCAGTCATGCCGAAACCAGCAAGGGGAAAGCCATTGCTATTTTCGCTGAGAGGTATAATATACCGCTGCATAGGATAGCCGCCTTTGGCGACTACAATAATGATATCAGCATGTTTGAGACAGTTGGCTATTCGGTGGCGATGGGAAACGCCTCGGACAAGGTAAAAACTCATGCGACCTATGTGACTAAAACCAATAACGAGGCTGGCGTCGCCTGGGGCATTAAAGAATATTTAGAATAGACGCAAAGACAAACGAATGGCAGGATAAGTGCAGTGAGTCTATTCTTTTTCTTGTAAATAGGCGGACAGTTATGTTTCCTTCTTGGCAAGTGATTCATATTATGTAATATAGTTAGAAAAAAGGAGGAAATAGTATGCCGTCTCTGATTAATTCGCCTGCCGCATATTCAATTAGCAGCAGCAATGAAGGGTCACTTGTAGAAATAACAATTACCAACAATAACGCCAGCGGTGGTGCGGCACTGGCCAATTTTATCGTTACTGCCATCTATGTAGGGGCCGACACCGAGTATGTCTGGACACAAGAGGTTGCCACGCTGGCGGCCCAGGCCTCAGTCACTTTCGATTTGTCAATTGATAGTGAAACCTATAATGTTGCTAACTTGCATGTGGGGATAGCTTTTCTGAATACTCCATAGCTTGGGGGAGAGTTGGGGATGTCCTCAAACTCTCTACATAGACACATGCTTTTCGATTATGGGATTACTGCTGCATGTTCGCCGAATGTATTGAAAAAGGGGCTGTTGGTATGGCGGTTGTCAATATTCCAGCCAGTAAAAGTCTTACTTTATCAAGTAAAATTCCTTTGAAAAATATAAAACGAAACAAAATTTTTATCGGAGGCCAGGGAAGATATGTGTATTATAGTTACCTCTTTTTTAATATAGATATGATTCCTGGCAATATTTCTTTATTAACTGCTAAGTTGGTCTTGTTTAAGACCGGTAAGTTGCAGGAAACAAGGAGGTTTGCCATTTATCCGCTGCTGCAGGAATTTTGTTCGCTAACAACCTATTTGCATAGTTGTCCCTTTGAGGTATGCCCAACGCTAAGACGAACCTTTAATGTGTCTGCAAGTGATATCGTCGTTGAAACAGATATTACCGAGTTGTTTGGTAGATGGCTTAACAATACGCTGGTGAACAGGGGAATCGCGATTATTGAGGAAAAATTTAACTTTCAAGTGACCGGACGTACTTCTTTCGGTTCAGCGTACTGTAAAGATAAAACATTGATACCCTATATAAGAGTTGTGTATAAAGAAAAAGAAGGATCGCCTTATTTTCCCATACCTAATATCGGCTATTGTGCCACCGTTATTCCTTGCCAATCATAAGCGGTCATGTATATCATTGTATTAACAATGATATTTTTTTATGGAAGGAAATACAGAAATGGAAGCAAGAACGGGCGGTACTGGCTGGGTGGGCATTGACAGTTGCAAACGAGTGGGAAAATATCGGGGCTGGGCAGTGTTTTGGCACGACTTGTCCGGCCGGTATGGTTTTGCAGATTATCCGGACATTACCAAGCTGATGACAGAGCATAATGATGCCGGCTGCCTGCTTATCGACATCCCGATTGGATTGCCGGAAAATAGTCAGCAGAATGTGGCTAGACCGGATCAGAAATTAAGGAGCAGGCTGCCGGGAAAAGCGTCCAGTGTGTTTAATACTCCCTGCCGTCAGGCCGTTTACGCCCAGGACAAGCAGACCGCCAAGGCTTGCAACCTGCAGGTGCTGCAAAAAAGTCTGTCCGAGCAGTCACTGGGATTTACGCCGAAAATTCGCGAGGTGGATCAATTCTTGCTGGAACAGCCGCAATACATTGGCCGTCTGCGGGAATCGCATCCGGAGTACGGTTTTGCTATATTAAACGGTAATAAACCGCTGGTGAGCAAGAAAACCCTCCCGGAGGGACTTAAAGAGAGAACACAGTTGCTTTCAGAGTATTTTATACAAGCCGAACAGGCTATGGCTGAAATCCAAAACCGTTATCCCAAACAATTGCTGGATGATTTTATGGATGCCATGGTATTGTCGGTTATTGGCCGGCTTGGTATGCAGTATGGTTTTTCTACTATTCCTCAACAGCCGGTAGGAGATAGTCGAGGAATTCCGATGGAGATTGTATACAGTGAGCCGCGCCTGAAGGAGAGCTAGATTGTAACAGGAAAATATGTTTTTTTGTCAAGGACAGAAGGAAAAGTGACAGCCAGTCTAGAAATGTAAAATTTATGTAGAATTTGTAAAAAAACGAAGAATTTTTTGGCAAACTTGTCGAAAGACAAGGACGCAAAGCTATGGATCTAACTATACCAAATGACGGTATAAATGATTGCCAAGCCGCAACTAGGTTTTGGCGATTTTTTTTTAATAATGGAGATTATTTGAGGCGTTAAGTGTTGAATTTAGCTTCCAAGTGCAGCTAATCTGAGTGTGCTTGCATGGAGTCAAACAAAAAGAGGAGTCTGGTTATGGAGCGAAAATATGAATTTCAATGGGAATTACTTGGTGATCTTGCTGCCGGCAGGCCTAACCTGGGGCCGATGGTTAGCACTGATGTATACAGGCTTATGCAGTTTTGTTTTCGCGATGTGCTTGAAAAACATTACGGAACGGAAATGGTCGATACTTTGTTCTATGAGTCAGGGTTGCTGGCGGGAAAACAATTCTATCAAAACGTTATTAGGGATGTAAAAGATTTCAATAGTTTTGTTCAGGCAATACAAACAGCTCTGGCAGATAAAAAAATCGGAATTCTACGGGTTGAATCGGCCGACCATGAAAACGGAAAATATGTAATGAGTATTTCCGAGGACTTGGATTGTTCCGGCTTGCCGGAATTGGATTATGAAGTATGCGTGTATGATGAAGGTTTTATAGCCGGGCTTCTGGAAGGGTTTACCGGCAAGCAGTATAGTGTTAAGGAGATTGACTGCTGGTGTACAGGCGATAGGACTTGCCGGTTCACTGCTGAAATATCCGTGAAGTGAATCTTTGGTTTTAGAGAGGGATATCCACGTGCGTAAAGAAATGGAAGAAGAAATCAATGAAATAGTGAGAGAGTTATATCAGGTGATAAAGGGAAAAGATGTGACAAACGGTGATTCTGCCTGCGCGGAAAAACATCCGGAGTTTGCCAAGCTGAAAAACGAGCTTCTCTTGCTTAGATCTTTTACTGATACACTTGCTAAAGGCGATTTGTCTTCTACAATAAACTTACGCGGATATTGGCCGGGTGCGTTAAAGGCCCTGCAGTCCAATCTGCGCCATTTGACTTGGCAAACAGGGATGGTTGCTTCCGGTGATTATAGCCAACGGGTTGATTTTATGGGAGACTTTTCCATTGCGTTTAATAGCATGGTACTTGGTTTAAAAGATGCGGCAGAAAATGAGCGAGGCTATATTGCTGAGCTTGAAAAACAGCAGGAAATCATTCGGGAAAGTGAACGAAAATATAAATTTATCGCTGAAAATACGGGGGACGTGATCTGGCTGTTGGATACCGACGGCATTATCCGATATATAAGCCCCTCGGTTGAGAAATTATTAGGGTTTGCAGCAGTTGAACTAGAGGGGAAAAATTCGCAGCAAACGACACTTACCTTTTTGTGGAGTGCTTTTCAGAAGACTACGACTGACAACATTCAATGGCACAGCAGTAAAGTACCGGTCATTGTGGAAGAGGAACAACTGCGAAAAGACCGGAAAGTGATCTGGCTTGAATCTTCCATAAGCATTGCCCGGGATCAGGCGGGGACCCATATTGGCTATATTGGTGTTACCCGTAATATTAGTGAAAGAAAAAGAAATGAGAGTCTGCTTTATCAGGCGTATGAAAGAAAAAAGAGAAGTGAGTTTTTTAATAAACTGGCTGTCCGGAATGATATAAATGATCTGGCGTTGCAGGAGTATAGTGGAAAAAACAAGCTTCATATCCCAAAAGATTTTTCTTTATTGTTTTTTGACGTAGATACTGTACCGGGAGTGTCTGATACAGCCGATAATCATTACCATAAGCAGCAGCTCGTGGATTTCCTGATTGATATATTAAATAAGAAGAATAATACGATTGCCTGGGAGACAGACATTGGTATTGTGGTCCTTAGCGATTTTGCTTCATGTCCCAACCATAAAGAACGGGAAACCGAACTGGCGGAAAGTTATGTAGCTTATATAGGTGCCTATGTCCGTAATATTCATGTTACAGTGGGAATTGGAAACTATGCAGAGGGTTGGTCAGGTTTGGCTAACCGGTTAAACAATGCGAAGACTTCGGTACGGATTGGTAAACAGGTTTGGCCGGAAAGATATATTTATCATTATGAAAATTGCGGGATTTATCAGGTGCTTGCTCCTTTTGCCGTTACTGACGGAGCAGTTGATTATGTGCATCAAATGATCGGCCCACTGCTGCCGCACCCTAACTTATTGGAGACACTGGAAAAGATTTTATCAGGTCTAAGCTTCAAGGAGATTGGTACGCAGCTATATTTGCATCATAAGACTATTCAACTCAGAAAGCAGCGGATTGAGCAAATTCTAAATATATCGCTTGATTGTTATGAGACGCGGACAGCGTTGGCTACAGCTCTCCAGTTGTTGAAGATTTTAAAACTTGGCTGAATCTTGGCAGTGATTGTATAAGATATAACGAAAGCGCCAGCGGGGAAGTGGGAGATAACAATGATTATCAGTGCCAGCCGACGGACAGACATACCGGCTTTTTACTCGGATTGGTTTGTCAATCGTTTGCGGGAAGGTTTTGTTTATGTGCGGAATCCGATGAATTATCGCCAGATATCCCACATTTCACTGAAGCCGGAAGTGGTTGACTGTATTGTTTTCTGGACCAAGAATGCTTTGCCGCTGCTTACGAAATTGCCTGTTATTGATGCTATGGGGTTTGTATATTATTTTCAGTTCACGATTACGCCTTATGATGCAAAACTGGAACGACATGTACCTGACAAATATCAAATTATCGAAGGTTTTAAACGTTTAAGTGATACCATTGGCAAAGAACGAGTAGTCTGGCGCTATGATCCGGTGATTGTCACGAAATTTTTTTCTGTAAGCAAGCATCTGGAATGTTTTTCCGCTTTGTGCCAGTCTTTGCGAAACTATACGGAGCGTTGCGTTTTTAGTTATGTTGATGTGTATGGCAAGCATAAGGGCAGACAGGAAGGGGCAGCGATTGTTGAACTGGAGGACGAAGCGAGGCAGACGATTGCGCGAGGGTTTGCCGATATTGCCAGAGAGAACCGGCTTATTTTGCAGGTTTGTGTGGAGGACCTGGATCGGCAGCGATACAATATAAGCGAGGCCGCTTGTATCGACCGGGAAATTATTGAGACAGTAACCGGGTATAAATTGAAGCCAAAGAAGGACAACAATCAAAGAAGCGGTTGCCGTTGCCTTGAAAGCGTGGATATTGGCGCGTATAATAGCTGCCGGCACGGTTGTAACTATTGCTATGCAGTGGACGATGATTATGGAGCCTGTAAAAATTCAGTTTACCATCAAATCCATTCTCCGTTGCTGCTGGGGCAAGTAGAGGCCGGGGACCGTATCATTCCAAGGAAGTTGACTGTTTTACGGGATAAGCAGGAAGCGTTGTTTGAACTATAGAAAAAGGCACGGACTCTGTTCAAAGTAGAAGAGAGTCCGTGCCTTTTTGGATTATTGTGTTATGACTTACGATGCTTAACGAGGCTGGCAGCTATGCCGATGTAGGAGCAAGGTGTTAGGGCCAATAGACGGGCTTTGGCCTCTGCCGGCAGGTCAATGCTGGTGATGAATTCTTTAATTTCCGCTTCACCAATAGTTTTGCCGCGAGTTATTTCCTTTAATTTATCATAGGGGTTTGTATGGCCGTGCTTACGCATAACCGTTTGTACCGCTTCGGAGATTACTTCCCAGGCATTAGCGAGATGGGTGTTAATTGCATCGGCATTAACCGAAGTTTTGGCGAAACCCTTGGCGGCATACACCAAGGCCAAATGAGAATAACCGATAGCTGCTCCTATATTTCGTTGTGCCGAGGAGTCGCTTAGATCTCTTTGTAAACGGGAAATTGGTAATTTATTGGCAAGGTGATCTAATAACGCATTACTTAAGCCCAAATTGGCTTCTGAATTTTCAAAATCAATAGGATTGACTTTGTGCGGCATGGTGGAAGAACCAACCTCGCCTTTGACGGTTTTTTGTTTGAAATACCCGAGTGAAATGTAAAGCCACATATCGCGGTTAAAGTCGAGAACGATGTTATTAAAGCGGTTAATCGCATGAAAACATTCGGCGACATAATCATGGGATTCGATTTGCGTGGTCAGTGGATTGTAAATTAATCCTAGACCTTCGACGAAGGTTCTGGATACAGTTTCCCAGTCTACTTCCGGGTAAGCAATCGCATGTGCATTAAAGTTGCCAACGGCGCCATTGAATTTCCCCAGATATTCCAGCGCGCGGATTTGCTTTAACTGGCGGTTCCAGCGATAAATAAATACAGCCAGTTCTTTACCTAACGTGGTAGGCGAGGCCGGTTGCCCATGGGTATGGGCGAGCATAGCCACATCCTTTAACTCCTCCGCCTTCTCTGCTACGGCGGCGACCAATTTTTCGGCTGCCGGCAGCCAGACATCCTGGATACCATGTTTTAACATTAAAGCGTAGGACAAGTTGTTGATATCTTCCGATGTACAGGAAAAATGAATGAACTCGACTACATCGGACAGTGAGCTTTCCGACAGAGTTTCCCGTATGAAATATTCAACCGCCTTTACATCATGATTGGTCGTTCTTTCAATTTCCTTGATTCGTCCGGCAGCGTTCTCATCAAAATCAGTGACGATATTGCGCAAGAAATGCACTTCGCCGGCAGTTAGCGGGCGGACTTCCGGAAATTCAGGCTGGGCCGCCATCGCAATGAGCCATTCAATTTCTACATGGGTCCGGTATTTCAGTAATGCCCACTCCGAGAAAAAATCACCTAATGGTTTTGTAATGGCTCCATAACGTCCGTCAAGCGGACTTAACGATTTAATAGTCATCAATATCCCTCTCTACTATATAATAATATACATAAAAATATCGTGCGTTAAAGTCATGCACATTATGCTTTTTGATTTTGCCAATACTATTTTACCATTATTGTTAAGTTGTGGCTATGGGGGAAAGTACTTCTGTTGATTTTTGTCGATCAAATAAAGGGGATGAATGGAAGGGCTTAAGAAATACAAGGTGAAATTTTCCTGGCTTTTAATTTACATGTCTTTTAGTAAGTAGTATAATCCTATTGTTAACCTACTTGGTTTATTTTGGTTAACAATAGGATTATATTGCTATGGAGCCGGGAATGATAGCTAAAATTTAATGTAAGTATTACATTTTGGTATGAAAGTAAAGAAAGTCATTACTCAGGGCAGAGGCAACGAAATTGTTAAAAGTAAGGAGGAATAAAAGGTGAGAGAGAATGTCCGCTGGATGACAGAGGTTGCCCTATTGGCCGCATTTTTATCTGTTGCCGGTGCTTTTAAACTTCCCGGATTATTACCGGGGACAGAGTTTCAATTGTCGGCTCCACTGGCAGTTGCTATTTGTGCTGTATTTGGTTTTGCTAAATATATTACCGCCGGTTTGTTGTCGAGCATGGCAGGGCTGATGCTCGGAACGCAGTCTGTATGGAATGTAGGCATAGCGCTTATTTTCAGGTGTGTTGTCGGTGCCGTTTTTGTATTAGGGGGGAACCGGTGGTTGACAGTTGTACTAGCTGGGCCAATTGCAACAATCACGTCTAGACTAGTTGTGGGGGGAATCCTGGGAAATATGGCAATACCTTTTATGCTGGCGGCAGTACCTGGCATAATATACACAGCCATAACTGTCTGGCCATTGACTATATTATTAAAACGGATAACGGAGAGAGGAAAGAAGGCGATCGTGTATGTTGTACAGCGTTAGAATGCGAGCTGCCGAAGGCGGTTCGCATGAGCAGGGGGGCAAGCATATTTCCGGAGCGGAGAAGCTAATTCAACGGGATTCTCTAACAGAAACGGCGACGAATATGCTTGTCCGTGCGCTGGAACATAGTCGGGGTAGTGCTGATTTTATTAATTTAACAGTTGAGGCCGTTTCCTTACATTCAGTTCAACGGACCAAATGTTTACCAATCCGGTCAGTTTACACTGAAAACCCGGATGAGGGACGGAAAAGGGCTTGCGAGACCCTCATTGCCTCTGGCGTTTCGCCGGAAGCCGCTAAGGCGGGCATCGGGTGTTTGACGGATTTGCCTGTTAGTCTGAGAGGCGCGATGCTGGTGGATGCGCAAACCGGCAAACGTCTTGATCCACTACTCTTACGGGGGGTACGGGTTTCGCGTATGGATGTGGAAAATGAAGCGGCTTATAAAAAATGGTTGCAGCAGCAAGGCTATTGTAATATTCACATTCGGGAAGCGGTTGTTTTGGCATCTAAGGTTATGGCCGCATCGGGAATGGTTGCGGAATTATGTTGGTCTGACGATCCGGAATATACGGCCGGCTATGTGGCGACATCCGGTCAATATACCCGGTTTACCCAGCTAAAGCCGGCAGGAAGCGAGATAGGAGGGCGCGTGTTTTTTGTGAAAGCCGGCACGGATATAAACTCGCTTATTACATTTTTGGAAAATACACCAGTACTTATTGAAGTGCCGGTTAAGGAGGGCCATTAGTGGATTGGCTGCAAGAAAAACTTGAAATAATAAAATCCCGCAATTTGTACCGGCGTGCAGCAAGCTATCACGCCATTAGCTCCACTCGGGTAGAAAATTCTGGAAGAACATTTTGCCTTTTCGCTTCTAATGATTATTTAGGCATGACCCATGATCCAGTAGTTCAGCAGGCCGCTATGCAGGCGGCTAAATTGTATGGAACCGGTGCGGGAGGAGCAAGACTTACGACGGGCACTTACCCTCTTTTGGAGCAGTTGGAAAAGGAACTGGCTATTTTTAAAGAAACTCAAGCATCACTGCTGTTTAATACCGGCTATATGGCTAATATAGGAGTTATTAGTAGTTTGGCCGGTCCGGAAGATGTAATTTTTAGCGATCAGCTAAATCATGCAAGTATTATTGACGGTTGCCGGTTATCACGGGCAAAAACTGTTATATACCGTCATAAGGATATGGAAGATCTGTACCGGTTATTGAAGGATACCCCCTGTACAGGTAACCGGTTTATCATAACCGACGGTGTATTTAGTATGGATGGAGATATTGCGCCACTAAATTATATTGTGGATTTGGCCCAAAGCTGTGGAGCTATAGTTATGGTTGATGATGCGCATGCAACTGGAGTTCTTGGAGCCGGAGGAAAAGGAAGTGCTTCCTATTTCGGCCTTACAGGGCAGGTTCATATCCAAATTGGTACACTTAGCAAGGCTTTTGGCGCAGAAGGCGGTTTTGTAGCCGGATCGAGCTTGCTGATTGAGTATATAAAAAATACGGCCCGCAGTTTTATTTTTTCAACAGCCCCGGCACCTGCTGCGATGGGCGGAGCTTTGGCTGCGCTACGCCGGCTTGTTGCTGAGCCTCAATTGGTTGAACGACTGTTTGCTAATGCCAAGTATGTAAGAGAAGGTCTGCGGGAAGCCGGTGTTCCCATTGATACCGGTACGACACCCATTATTCCTATTATGATCGGTGAAGCAGAAAAAGCGGTTTGGCTCATGAATAAGCTAAAGAGCAGTGGCATTATTGTAACGGCCATCCGTCCTCCTAGTGTTCCGGATGGCACAAGCCGGTTGCGATTAACAGTAAGTGCCGTCCATGAGAGGAACCAATTATCCAAGGCTGTCGAGAGCATCAAGGCAGCTTACAGAAAAATGAATAAGTGAGGGGAAAGTATGGGTAGAGGAATATTTATCACAGCCACCGATACGGATATCGGTAAAACCTATATTAGCGGAGCGATAGCGGTGGCTTTACGACTACGTGGTATAAACACCGGAGTAATGAAGCCCGTAGCCTCCGGTGCGGTATATGGGGAAGACGGGATTTTGCGTTCGGAAGATGCCAGTTTTTTAATGGAAGCAGCCGCTTTTTCCGAAGCAAGCAGGCAGGAAGTAAACCCGGTTTGTTTAGTTCCTGCATTGACGCCGGCGGTAGCAGCAGTTGAATCAGGCACGGTCATTGAACCTAAACAGTTAGTTAAAGCCTGTAAGAGTATGCTGCGCAAAAAAGAGTTTACTATCATCGAAGGGGTGGGTGGGATCTTGGCCCCTATTTGGGAAGATTATTTGGTAGCCGATATGGTACGTGACCTTGCCCTGCCGGTGCTTGTGATTACCCGGCCTAATTTAGGCACGATCAATCATACGGTGCTTACTGTTGATTATGCCCAAAGGCATGGAATCCAGGTAAGGGGAATCATCGTCAATCATTGGAATCAGGAACAAATTAGCGTAAAAGAACGCAGCAATTTGGAGTATATTGAGCGTTTAGGCAAAGTGCCGGTATTAGGAACGTTCCCCACAGTAGCCGGCCTTGTGGCCGGTAAACAAGCTATGCGCCAATTAGGTGATTTGGCGGAACAGCATCTGGCTATTGATAGGATTCTTTGTTTTGAAGGGAGAGATGAGTATGATAGACACGGAGCGTAAGGATAAAACGTTTGTTTGGCATCCGTTCACGCAAATGCAGGATTGGGCGGCCAGGCCGCAAAAGGTGATTGCGGCGGCGAAGGGAATAAAATTGATTGATACGGAAGGTAAGGAGTTTTATGACGGAGTGTCCTCGCTATGGGTAAATATTCATGGACATCAACACAGCAAGATTGATCAGGCCATCATTGAACAGTTGGGGAAAGTTGCCCATACGACCATGTTAGGGTTGTCCAACATTCCTGCCGTTGAATTGGCAGAACAACTAGTCGCGGTGACGCCTTGCGGGTTGAATAAGGTATTTTATTCGGATGACGGTTCTACGGCAGTGGAAGTGGCGCTAAAAATGGCATTTCAATATTGGCAGCATAAAGGAAAAATGAAAAAACAAAAATTTATTTCCTTGCAACAGGCTTATCACGGTGATACGGTGGGAACGGTCAGTGTTGGCGGGATTGATTTATTCCACAGAGTATTTAAGCCACTCTTGTTTAGCACGGTTCAAATACCCTCTCCTTCCTGTTATCATTGCCAAATACATTCCGAACCCGCAATTTGCGGTTTACAATGTGCGGCAGCGTTAGAAGCCGTACTTGCCGAGCATCACGAGGAGATTGCGGCCATGGTGATTGAGCCGATGGTGCAGGCTGCCGCCGGTATGCTCATGTCCCCGTCCGGCTATTTAGCCAAGATACGGGAAATTACCCGCAAGTATGATGTTTTGCTTATTGCCGATGAAGTGGCGACAGGTTTTGGCCGGACAGGAAAAATGTTCGCCTGCGAACATGAAGGGGTTGAACCCGACATAATGACGTTATCGAAAGGGATTACCGGCGGCTACATGCCATTGGCGGCGACGCTGACGACCGATGAAATCTATCAGGCTTTCCTGGGCGGCTACTCGGAAAAAAAGACTTTTTATCATGGCCATTCTTACACGGGAAATCCGTTGGCTTGTGCAGCGGCGTTGGCAAATTTGGCAATATTTAAGGAAGAACGAGTTATCGAAGGCCTTGCTCCCAAGATTGAGGCGGCAGCTGCCAAACTAAAAGAAATGGAAGCGCTTACCCATGTGGGTAGTGTAAGGCAGTGTGGCTTGATCATTGGTATTGAACTCATGCAGGATAAGTACTGTAAAATCCCTTATCCCTGGGAAGCTGCCTCCGGTGCCAGCGTATGCTGCAAAGCCAGAGAGTATGGGCTTATTATTCGTCCGATTGGCGATGTGATCATATGCATGCCTCCGCTGGCGAGTACAGTGGAAGAAATCGAAACAATGCTGGAGATCATTAAACGCTCTATCAGGGAAATCACAGAAACCAGCATGGCTACTACGGCCTTGGTACAACCTACCGATCTATGATGATTGGCCGCAACGGCATTTTTTCTTTTTGACGGAGTGGGAAGGATTTATCTAGAAAAGAGGAGAAGACTAAGGGTAGCTTATCGCTGGGAGGAAATTAGCCATATGTCCCGAAAAAATGCCATTTTAACTTACACGAATACATTGTTTTACCCACTTGATCCCCGGGCGGAGGAAATCCATATAGAAGATATTGCGCATGCTCTGTCGCAGATGTGCCGGGCGAACGGTCATTTCAAAAAATTTCATAGTGTCGCCCAGCATTGTATAAATTGTACGTTAGAAGCCCGGGCCAGACATTTGAGTGAACGGGTTCAATTGGCCTGTTTGCTTCATGATGCCAGTGAAGCATATATTTCTGATATCACCAGGCCGGTAAAATGTTATTTGAAGGAATACTGTAGAATCGAACACAAGCTGCAACAGGCTATTTATGCTAAATTTTGTCTTGGGGACATGAACGAGGCTGAATTAAAGGAAGTTGAGGCAGTGGATAATGCCTTGTTATATTATGAATTTGAACGGTTACATCATCAGGGAATTCATAAACAGCCACCTAGGGTTTTTTCCTCACCTGACACTAGCGAGCGCAATATGACGGCAGTAGAGAGGCAATTTCTTCAATTGACGGAACAATTGCTGGAACATATAGCAAGTAAGAACAGATAATTGGAACTGTAGAAAGAATGCAAAAACAGGAGGATATTGCGTGGACATCAGTCAATTTGCCATACATAGCCTTATGCTTATTTTGCTTATAACCGGATTTTTTCTAACCGTTGTTTCTTTGCCGGGTAATTTGTTTCTTTTCATTATAGCTCTGCTGTATGGTTGTTATGAAGGCTTCCAACAGTTCAACCTGACTGTGCTAGCTACGCTTTTCGGTATGTTGGTTTTCGGTGAAGTTGTAGAATTTGCAGCAGGCGTTGTTAGTGCGAGAAAAGAGAAAGCCTCCAAACGGGCCATGCTTGCTGCCGTTATAGGGGCCGTGCTGGGCGGGGTGACTGGTACCGCGATACTGCCTGTTATTGGTTCGGTTCTGGGAGCCAGCCTGGGAGCGTTTTTGGCAAGTTACGTAGCGGAATATACTAAACAGACCGATTTGGCCAAGGCCGGTCGGGTAGCTAAGAGTGTGCTGGTGGGCCATGTGGTGGGGATGCTGATAAAAATAGCTGTAGGAGTCGGAATGATTATTGTTATGGGAAGTCACTTGCCTTGGCATTAGCACATAGGGAAAGCCCTTCTTTTTTTAGGTGGATACAACCGTAGTAATTATAAAAAGTATATTTACAAAGGAGAGCGATGGTATGAAATTTTCGTACTATATGCCAACAGAAATTGTTTTCGGCTGTGGCGGCTTTGAGCAGGCTGCCGGCCGAATTGCCCAATTGGGAACCCGGGCATTGATTGTTACAGGAAAGAGAGCAATGCAGGCATTGGGATATACTGACAAGCTGCAGCACAATCTACAGGCTGCGGGAGTCAAAACAGCCGTATTTGCAGGTGTCAGTGCGGAACCGCATGCAGCGGAAGTAAATCGTTGCGTGGCAGAATATGCCTTCTATCGCCCGGACGTAGTTGTAGCACTGGGCGGTGGCAGCGTAATTGATGCGGCGAAAGGAGTTCTTTTGGGATTATCCACAGGTGAAGGCATTGAACCTTACTTAGTAGGCAAAAAAAATGTGGATCAAGTGGCTATAACTATTCCTTTAGTTGCTATTCCTACAACGGCAGGTACCGGGGCCGAATTGAATAAAGCGGCTATTTTAACCGATGATACTGCCGGTATAAAAACGAGTTTTCGCCACCAGAATTTCTTTCCGAAGGTTGCTATTGTCGATCCTCTCCTGACTTTGTCGCTTTCACCCAAGGTTACGCTAGAAACCGGCTTTGATGTTTTTGCTCACGCTGTGGAAACCAGTATATCCAAAGCAACAAATTCTATGGTAAAGATGAATTCTATCGAAGCTATTGGTCAGGTCCGTGATTATTTGCCCTTGGCAATTCAAGATGGTGGCAATATAGCTGCACGCACAGCAATGCACTATGCCAGTATGCTGATGGGAGCGAGCTTGGCTAATTCATCGACCTGCATGCCACATCGTCTGCAATACCCTATTGGGATAAAAACCGGTTCAAGTCATGGGGCGGGGCTAATCAGCCTCTTTAGACCTTGGTTGGAGAACACTTATGAATACTCCAGTGAACAATTTGATTGTTTATTCTCCGCGTTAGCCGGAAAAAACTGCCGGGGAAAAGTGCAGGTGCTACAAGAGTTTGATCGGTTTACCGAAGCGATTGGTGCCAATTATACATTAAAGACATTTGGTCTATCGCGAGAAAACGTTCCCGAACTAGCTGATAAGGTGAGCGGTAACCTAGCCAATGATCCGGCGGGACTGGTGCCCGGAATTGTTGATGCTATGTATTTCGGTGCTGTTTAGGGTTCATACTTAATAGTGGTTAGAGCAATTAGCCCATGGGCAGTAGTCGCTTTGGACAATAGGGATAATTGCCGTCCGCTAAAAAACGATTGGAGGATTATATGAAGACTCAACCGGAGATTGTTTGGATTGTAAGCTTTGGAATTGGTGAGGATGGCGGTTTTATCAACTATTTGGTTGAACAGGCCGACTTGTCTGAATATCCTAAGCAGACAGCCGATACTTTACGTAATAAAATTGGTGAAGGTGTTTTTTACAGCAGCCAAGAGGCTGAAACCTGGGGAGAGGAGCAAATGCAGGGGCGTGAATGTGGTTGTACCTGCAAAAAAGGTTGTTGTAAACAAAAGAAGTAGTTTTTTAAAATAGAAGTTGACATAAAAATAGAAGTGTGTTAATCTATAAAAGTCGCTGAACAGGGCGGCAGGAAATGGTAAGAAAGCCAACAAAAAACAGGTTGACAGGCAAAAGCCGATGTGATAGTATGTAAAAGCTGTCGCAAGGCGGCGGTCAACAGGAACTGCGGCAACGCAGTCCGGTGTTCTCTGAAAACTGAACAATGTAAGGTATAAACAATATGCCAGATGTGCGGACTCGTATCACTTAGGTGATACAGTCACAATAAATAATTCTTTAAACAATTATAGAGCCATCAAAAGGCTCCATAAATAAATCTTTATGGAGAGTTTGATCCTGGCTCAGGACGAACGCTGGCGGCGTGCCTAACACATGCAAGTCG